>JBOFGC010000348.1:0-1978 GCA_051648945.1 Bacilli bacterium | reverse complement strand
CAAACCGGCGCAAACTATTTTGCAGATGCAGTTGTGATTACGACAGGTACGTTTTTACGCGGGAAAATCATTATCGGTGATTTACAATATTCTAGCGGACCCAACAATCAACAACCATCAATTAACTTAGCGCATCATTTAAAAGAGCTTGGATTTGATCTCGTACGATTTAAGACAGGCACGCCACCGCGTGTGCTAAGCAGTTCGATTGATTATAGTAAAACTGAAATTCAACCAGGCGATGATGTTCCGCGTGCATTTTCCTACGACACGAGTGATCCAAGTGATGGCAATCAAATTCCGTGTTGGTTAACGTATACAAATGCCGACACGCATGGCGTTATAAATGATAATTTACATCGGTCACCGATGTATTCTGGTGTGATTGAAGGTACGGGGCCACGTTATTGTCCATCAATCGAAGACAAAATTGTGCGCTTCAATGATAAACCACGACATCAAATTTTCTTAGAGCCAGAGGGAAGGCATACAGAAGAAGTGTATGTACAAGGCTTGTCAACAAGTTTACCAGAAGAAGTACAACATCACATTTTGCGCTCTATTGAGGGGCTAGAGAATGTGAAAATGATGCGTCCGGGTTATGCAATTGAATATGATGCGATTGTACCAACGCAGCTTTGGCCTACGCTTGAAACAAAACGAATTACAGGTTTGTTTACAGCAGGTCAAATTAACGGTACGAGTGGTTATGAAGAGGCAGCGGGGCAAGGTCTTGTAGCCGGGATTAATGCGGCATGCAAAACGCTAGGCAAAGAGCCGTTCATTCTTGACCGCTCAGAAGCGTATATTGGCGTGCTCATTGACGATTTAGTCACGAAAGGTACGAATGAGCCATACCGCTTGCTCACATCACGCGCAGAGCATCGCTTGCTACTGCGTCACGATAACGCGGACTTGCGATTGAAAGAACGCGGGCATGCACTTGGAATAATTACACCAGAATCCTATGTGCGTTTCTGTACTAAAAAACAGCAGATAGAGCAACTGTTTGTGTTACTCAAAGAAACCGGTATTCGTCCAACAGCAGAAGTTCAAGCATATCTAGCGACGATTCCATCTACAGCATTAAAAGATGGAATAAAAGCACGCGACCTACTGAAACGCCCAGAAGTATCGATGCAACATATAGAAGCGCTATTACCAGAGTTAGCTGTTTTTTCAGGTGAAGTTCAAGAGCAAGTTGAAATTCAAGTGAAGTATGACGGCTATATCGAAAAATCCTTACAACAAGTAGAACGTATGAAGCGAATGGATGAGAAAAAGGTACCTGTTGACATCGATTATGATGCAATTGGTGGAATTGCCAACGAAGCAAAACAGAAATTGAAACAAATTCGTCCGTTGTCTATTGGTCAAGCATCACGAATTTCCGGTGTAAACCCAGCTGACATTTCAATTTTGCTCATCTATATTGAGCAGGGGAAAATTGCACGTATAAAAAGTGTGCCGGACGAAGAAGGAGTATAAATCATGAATGAACAACAATTTATTGCAGAGTTAGCGAAGCACGGTATAGAATTAAGCGAGCAACAACTTCTGCAATTTCAAAAATACCATGAACTACTCGTTACATGGAATGAACGAATGAATCTAACGGCGATTACAGAAAAAGAAGAAGTCTATGAAAAGCACTTCTTTGATAGTCTAACTGCAGCATTTTACTTCCCGTTGCAGAGTGTGAAAAGTGTTTGTGACGTAGGAGCTGGCGCAGGATTCCCATCCATACCGTTGAAGATTGCATTTCCGCATTTAGAAATGACAATTGTTGATTCTCTGCAAAAACGTATTGGATTTCTCCAAACTGTCGCAGATGAACTAGGACTTAAAAATATGCGTATTTACCATGATCGTGCAGAAACTTTCGGTCAAAATCCGTTATTCCGCGAAAAGCATGACGCAGTAATTGCACGTGCCGTCGCGCGTTTGAGTGTACTTTCAGAATTATGTTTACCTTTAG
>JBOFGC010000347.1:0-4587 GCA_051648945.1 Bacilli bacterium | reverse complement strand
TAATCATCGCAATATGTTCTGGTACGCCATGATTTTTCGCTTCTTCAATGCGGTTTTCTATACCCTCATTGTTTCCACGTTTTCTTTTAAAAAATGGTAATTGCGGTAACATTGTATTACCTCCAGATTTCTCTTTCTCCACTAAGTTCTACACCGCTACTTAGTTTTATCGCTAGCTCGAATTTTAGCTAAACTAGCATTATTATATCACATTCACTAGGGAACATTATAGAAAATCTTACGTTCACATTTTCGGCATTTCTAAAAAAATAAAGAAAAGCTCGGCATAGTGCCGAGCTTCTTTGTTTTACACTTCAAGAATTTCTTTTTCTTTTTCTTTAGCAATCCCATCGATACGCTCAATGTGCTTGTCTGTTTCTTTTTGAATTGTTTCTGTGAATGTACGTAATTCATCTTCTGTAATCGCTGCATCTTTTTGCAGTTTTTTCAGGTCTTCGTTGCCATCACGACGAACGTTACGCACTGCTACTTTCGCATCTTCACCATATTTTTTTACAAGTTTAACAAGTTCTTTACGACGGTCTTCCGTTAAAGCTGGGAAAACGATACGGATAATTGTACCATCATTTGATGGATTTAATCCAAGGTCAGAACGTTGGATTGCTTTTTCAATTTCTCCGAGTGTTGTTTTATCATAAGGCTGAATTGTCATCATACGTGCTTCAGGAACGCTGATGTTCGCCATTTGATTAACAGGTGTTGGTGCGCCATAGTAATCCACTGTAATACGGTCTAAAACGCTAGGATTCGCACGTCCTGCGCGAATGTTGCCTAGTTCACGTTGGTAAGCACCGATTGCTTTATCCATTTTATCTTTTGCTGTAGAAATTACGTTTTGTGCCATGTTATTTCCCCCTTACTACTGTTCCGATATTTTCTCCAAGAACAGCGCGTTTAATGTTGCCCTCTTCCATAATAGAGAAGACAAGAATTGGAATATCATTATCCATACAAAGTGAAGAAGCAGTTGAATCCATTACGGCTAACCCTTCTTTTAAAACATCTAAGTATGTGAGTGACTCGTATTTTGTTGCTGTTTTATCTTTTAGTGGGTCTGCAGTATAGACGCCATCAACATTGTTTTTCGCCATGAGAATAACGTCCGCTTCAACTTCAGCTGCACGTAGCGCTGCTGTTGTATCTGTTGAGAAATATGGATTTCCTAAACCTGCTGCGAAAATAACCACTCGATGTTTTTCTAAATGACGAATTGCACGTCGACGAATGTACGGTTCTGCAACTTGACGCATTTCAATTGATGTTTGTACGCGCGTAGGAATCCCTATGTTTTCCAAACTATCTTGTAGTGCAAGTGAGTTCATAATTGTTGCGAGCATGCCCATATAATCCGCAGTTGCTCGGTCCATTCCCATCTCACTACCTGTTTTTCCACGCCAAATGTTTCCACCGCCTACAACGATAGCAACTTCTACATCAAGTTCTGCTACTTCTTTCACTTGTGTAGCAATATTCTTGATCACCGCAGGATTAATTCCAAAGCCTTGCTCACCTGCGAGAGCTTCTCCACTTAGTTTTAAAACGACACGTTTATACTTTGCAACAGTCATGCTGACCTCCACCATCCGTATTTTCGTTCCTTAGAACGTTTCAAAAAAAGGGACACGTATGTGTGCCCCTTCCTAATCAATTAGTTTCCGCGAACTTGGTTCATTACTTCTTCAGCGAAATTGTCGGCACGTTTTTCGATACCTTCACCTACTGCGTAACGTACGAATGAAACCATAGATGCTTTGTTGTTTTCAAGATATTTTTTTACTTTTAAATCAGGGTCTTTAATGAATGATTGTTCAACTAAGCAAATATCTTCGAAGAATTTGCCTAAACGGCCTTCAACCATTTTCGCAACGATTGCTTCTGGTTTGCCTTCTTCTAATGCTTGGTTCGTTAATACAACGCGCTCACGCTCAACTTCTTCTTCAGAAACAGCGTCACGGCCGATGTATTTAGGGTTTACAGCAGCGATGTGCATTGCGATATCTTTCGCAACTTCTTCACTACCTTCAACAAGTGTTAATACACCAATACGTCCACCCATGTGTAAGTATGGTCCGAAAGATTGTCCTTCAGACTTTGTTGCGATTTCAAAACGACGAAGTGAAAGTTTCTCACCAATTTTAGCGATTGCTGTGTTGATGAAATGCTCCATTGTTTCGCCAGTAGACATTGTCGTAGCTAATGCTGCTTCAACTGTTGCTGGTTTGTTTGCTAATAAAGCATCTGCTAATGTAGAAATTAACTCTTTGAAGTTTTCGTTTTTCGCAACGAAATCAGTTTCTGAGTTTACTTCTAAGATTACCGCGTTGTCGCCATCGATTTTAACTGCTGTTAAACCTTCAGCTGCGATACGGTCCGCTTTTTTAGCTGCTTTAGCAATACCTTTTTCGCGAAGGTAATCAACTGCCGCCTCTAAGTCACCGTTTGTTTCTACTAATGCTTTTTTACAATCCATCATACCTGCGCCTGTTTGTTCGCGCAATTCTTTTACCATTTGAGCTGTTACTGTCACAGTAAATTCCTCCTATTATATGTAGTGTAAGTTATTCCTTGAAAAAAGGTGATAAAAGGCTATTTTCCTCTTATCACCTTATCGGTTGTTAACGAATTAAGATCGAAAGTAAGGATTACTCAGCAGCTGGAGCTGTTTCGTCGCCTTGCTTTGTTTCTAAGATAGCATCTGCCATTTTACCTGTTAATAATTTAACTGCACGAATTGCATCATCATTCGCAGGAATTACATGGTCGATTTCGTCTGGATCACAGTTCGTGTCAACGATACCGAAGATAGGGATGTTCAATTTGCGAGCTTCAGCAACTGCGATACGCTCTTTACGTGGGTCAACGATGAATAAAGCATCTGGTAAACGCTTCATTTCTTTGATACCACCTAAGAATTTTTCAAGTTTTTCTTGCTCTTTTTTAAGTTGGATAACTTCTTTCTTTGGTAACACGTCGAAAGTACCATCTTCGCTCATACGCTCGATGTCTTTAAGACGCTTAACGCGCTTTTGGATTGTTTGGAAGTTAGTTAACGTTCCACCTAACCAACGTTGGTTGATGTAGTATTGACCTGAACGTTGTGCTTCTTCTTTAACTGAATCTTGTGCTTGTTTTTTCGTACCAACGAATAAAACTGTTCCGCCGTTTGCAGCTACTTCACGCATTGCAACGTAAGCTTCTTCGACTTTCTTAACAGTTTTTTGAAGGTCAATGATATAAATACCATTACGCTCCGTGAAAATATAGCGTTTCATTTTTGGGTTCCAACGACGTGTTTGGTGACCGAAATGAACGCCTGCTTCTAATAATTGCTTCATTGAGATTACAGACATTATTATTTCCTCCTAAAGGTTTTTATATTCCTCCGCTATGAATCATTTTCAATCGCAACTGCACACTGTACAGCACCCTGCAACTGAATCATCATGCGTGTGTGATAACACCAGAAATAAATATATCATATCATTTTGCGATGCGCAAGTATAAATCCGTCTATTTACGAATTGTGAGCATGAGTTGTATTTCTGTCACACCTTTGCCCAATGTTCGAGCAATTTCCTCTACTGACCGGCCTTCGCTCGCTAATTTTTTCGCTTGCGAAAACACATCCATTTTTTCTTCTTCTATATCATAGTGTAACAATGTGCGAATATCTTCATCCACTACTTCTGATATAGAGGGGACGGGTGCTGTTACAGTTTCTGTTTTCGGTTTTTCTTTGGTTTCTGTTTTGGTTTGCGTTGGTTGGTCTTTATGCGAGAGCGCTGTGATCAGTTTGTCATTTTCTTCTTTCATCGCAAACATAAACGTGCTCATCAGTTCCTCGATATCGTGTTCTAATCGTTCAGTATTCTCACACCTTTTTTGCAATTCACCGATACGTAGCGTGAGTACGAATACATAAAAACCTAATATGCCGATAATGCAAGTTAGGATGACAAGATAAAAAATCATAGATAACACTTCCTTAATATTTATATACTATTTAGTTCTCGGTGATGTTGTACAAACTGCGTGTAGCTTTTTATACTTTGTAATGCTCGTGACGTGCCTAGCGTTAGGACGTTTTGTGATTTCTTTCATTTTACACATTTACAAAATGTGACGATGTCCGCTAAGCGGCTTGTTCGATTGATCATATGCACTAATGGTAGTACTCGTTTACCCTTGAAGTAGCGGTAACTTATAGTTCAATTGAAATTAAACTATTATTACTTCAAATTAATCGGCTGAACAACCCCACTCTCCTATGTTTCAATTGTTCATCTTCCGAACAAAGTTTTACGGGGCCTGACGACATTGACTCACGTTAGCCAAAGAAGCCTAGCAAGATTTTATGTTCTGTTGCGTTATCGAATAATATCCATGGTTTTGTGTAAGTAATTAAAATGGTTTAATAATTACTTCTTTATTCAACTGTCTCATTATTTTTCTTGATTTGTTTGTTGTGATATTTGGTTTTTACGTTGTTGCATTCGGCATTTACTTCGGCTCATTCGACCCTTACGTCGACGCATTCGACCCTTATTCCGATTCATTCGACCCTTA
>JBOFGC010000346.1:0-4326 GCA_051648945.1 Bacilli bacterium | reverse complement strand
ACATCGTTTCTCACTCACATTGGGACAGAGAATGGTATTTACCGTATGAAAGACATCACATGTTATTGATTGAATTGATGGACAAATTGTTAGAGCAGTTTGCGAAGGACCCACAGTTTAAACATTATCACCTCGATGGACAAACGATAATTCTTGATGATTACTTACAAGTTCGACCTGAAAAAAGAGAAGAAATTGCACAATACATAAAAGAAGGTCGCCTTCATATTGGACCGTGGTATGTACTGCAAGATGAATTTTTAACGAGTAGCGAAGCGAATGTACGAAACTTGCTTATCGGTCACCAGGATGCAGCGGTATATGGTGAAAACATTTCAAAATTAGGGTATTTTCCGGACTCTTTCGGCAACATGGGACAAGCACCTCAAATGTTGAAAGAAGCGGACATTCATACAGCAGTTTTTGGACGTGGTGTGAAACCGACTGGATTTAACAACGTTGTAACTGATTGTGACCGTTTTGAATCACCATACTCAGAAATGTTGTGGCAAAGTCCAGATGGTACGGACGTACTCGGTATACTATTTGCGAACTGGTACAGCAACGGAAATGAGATTCCGACAGATGAAGCTGAGGCGAAGATTTTTTGGGATAAAAAATTGAGTGATGCAGAGAAGTATGCAAGCACACAACATCTTCTTTTTATGAATGGATGTGATCATCAACCACTACAAACAGATGTTGGGGAAAGTATCGCTACAGCACAAAAACTATATCCAGATGTAGAATTTTCACATTCAAATTTCGATGACTATATCGCAGCGCTACAGAAGGATTTACCAGAGAACTTAACGACGGTTCATGGCGAATTGCGCAGTCAACAAACAGAAGGATGGTACACGCTCGTAAATACCGCATCAGCACGTGTCTATTTAAAACAGTGGAACGAACGTTGTCAAACAATGCTCGAAAAAGTTGCAGAACCACTTGCAACGATGGCGCACCATTACGGAATGGACTATCCCCACCATCAGTTTACTTATGCATGGAAAACGCTCATGCAAAATCACCCGCATGATAGCATTTGTGGATGTAGTGTGGATGATGTACATCGTGAAATGGTGACACGTTTTGAAAAAGCGTACAATGTGGCTCGTCATATTATCGACGAGAGCAAGCAATATATAGAGCAAAAAATGAAGACGACAGACGAAGAAGGTATTCCGTTTGTACTATTTAATCCAGCCGCAGATACTAAAACACAAACAGTGAGTGTAACGGTTGAAATCGAACGACGCTATTTTACAGAGGCGTATCCGAATATTTTGGCAGAAGCATTACGTGAAAAACCATTCCCGACGTATAAAGTTGTAAACAAAAATGGTGATGAAGTGGCTGCGACAATTGTAGATGGTGGTGTTCATTTTGGTTATGACCTACCAAAAGACCGTTTCCGTCAACCGTATATGGCAAAACGCGCAGAAATTGAAGTGCATGTAGAAAACATTGAAGGCTTTAGCTGGGAAACGTTACGATTAATCGAAACCAATGAGAAACGAATTTCCGAGACGTTCATTGCTAAGAATGAAACACATTTAGAAAATGAACATGTCGCTCTACAAATCGGAGAAGATGGCGCAGTGTCACTGTTCGATAAGGCAACGGGTGTCACGTATACTGATTTGTGTGTGTATGAAAATACAGGTGATATAGGAAATGAATATGTGTACAAACAACCAAAAGGTGAAGTTGCAATTACGACAAAAGGGCTGAAAGCAGATATTACACTTCAGCAAAACAGTGATTATAAAGCTGTCGTGAAAATTGTCCACAAGTGGGAATTACCGAAAAGTGCAGAAGAATCACTAGACCGTGAAATAAATGACATGATTGAGTTCCGTCAACGTAATGCACAGCGCGTAGAAGATACGAATACGTTTGTGATTGAAACGTACTTGTCCCTTGAAAAAGGCCAACGTATGGTTCAAGTACGAAGCACGATGCAGAATAACTGTTCCGACCATCGTGTACGAGCGTTGTTCCCGACAGATATTGAAACGGAAGTGCATAATGTAGACGCAATTTTTGAAGTAGCAGAGCGTCCGTTACATCCAAGTGCAGAATGGACAAATCCGAGTAACTGCCAGCACCAAGCAGCATTTGTAAATGTGCGTACTGAAAACGCGGGATTAACCATTGCGAATCAAGGGCTACAAGAGTATGAAGTGTTACGTGATGGACGCAATACAATTGCGATAACGCTACTACGTGCAGTGCGTGAACTCGGTGATTGGGGGGTATTCCACACGCCAGAAGCACAGTGTCAGGGAACGCATACTGTAGAATATGCAATGATTCCACATGGTGAGGATGTATGGACATCGTACAAAAATGCATATGCTTGGCGTATCCCGTTAGAAACAATCCAAGCGTCACTTCATGACGGAAGTATTCCATCATCTGCAACATGGATGACATGGTCTGCGAAAACGTCGGCCCATTCTACATTAAAAGTGTGTAAAGAAACAGGAGACTGCATTGCTCGCTGGTTCAATATGGAAAAAGAAGAAGATACGCTGACAATTGACGCGCCTTTTGCTCAGATGTATCGTTCCACAATTTTAGAAAAAGAAAGTGATCAAGTTGTAGAAAAAGCATATACTGCACGTCGCGCAGAAATTGTAACAATTGGAATGAAAACGAAGAAATAATGCAAAAATCCCGACCGATAAGGAACCTTCGCTGCGAAGGAATTCCGAGACGGTCGGGATTTTCACTTGAATTTAGTAGTTATTATTTTCACGAGGAATGAATGTTTGGCAACATGTTTCATAACTCGTAGATGCTGAACTTGTTAACCCAGAATCGAGAACAGCGTTTGTCATTGATTCTGTTTGATAAGCATTTGCATTGTCGTTCTCACTGTGTACGACGACTTGTGATGCTTGGCAAAAGTTGCCCGAACCCCAAAATTGGCAGTTGGCAACGCTACAACGTACGTCTGGCATAAAAAATCCCTCCTTTACACAAGTAGTTTGTCCAAAAAGAAGAAACTAAAAAGAAAAGGAGGGGAAAATTATTTATTTTTTTCGAGCCATGCAAGTGTTGCATCTAACGGTTGCTGACCAACGAGACGGTCCACTTCTTTGCCGTCTTTAAAAGCAATCAATGTTGGTGTTCCTTCAATTTTAAAATCGTCCCAGTTCTCAGGGAACTCGAGTAAGTTATGTAGCGCTAGTTTTGAGTCTGTTGTTTTCACCGCATCCTGCAAGGTCGGTGCGAATTCTTTACAATAGAAACATGTTGGACTATAGAAATAAATGAGAGCATCTTCTTTCTTTTCAACAACGTTACTCAGTTCTTCACGTGTCATTTGATTTTGGTAAAAAGGTTCATTGATTTCCTTTACAGTTTCAGGATCAATTTGTTCTTTTCCATAAATTTCTTGCGCTAACTTTAAATCAGAAGTATTTGTGTCAGAATCATTGTTTTGTAAGAAATATAAAGCACCAAGTGCAATGATTACGAAGGCGATAATGCCAATTACAAGTTTTTTCATCGGTAAAAGATATCCTTTCTCTTTTTATTAATCCATAACAGAATAACAGTTACGATAGCAAATGCAACCCATCCAAGTAGTGCCAATGTTACCCATCCCCATAAATTAAGAGGGTCTTCGATACAAGAAACGCGTCCACACGTTCCTGCATTCTCCTGTAACCAAGGAAGTTTTTGTAGGAGTACATGATATGTCGTTACAGCGAGACCAAACAAGCTAAGTCCAATGGCATAAGGTATTACGGTGAATTCATCACGTATAAGCGCCATACCAAGAAGAAAGACTAACGGGAAAAGTGCAATGCGCTCATACCAACAGAGCACACAAGGCTCAGCTTTTACAATTTCAGAAAAATATAATGCGCCACTCATGCCAAGCAAACAAATAATCCAAGCAATTAAGAGGGCGTATTGTAAATGTTTACGCGTCAAACATCATCACTCCATAATAAAATTAGTTTCCATTCTATTATGAATTGTTTTGTGTAATCGGTCAAAGTATATATCGAAATATTGTGTGAATTATTTGGTTTTTCTATGAAAATGATTTAGTTACGCGAGAACTATGTGCGGTGGTTCGTGTTACTACGCCAGACGACGTCGCTTTCCTGTGGGGCAGCCGCAAGCCTCCTCGTCGCGGTAAGGCTGCTCCTGCGGGGTCTTGCTTGGCTTGAATTGTACCCTATGTCAAGGACACATTAAGTAGACCCCCTATGCAACTTTTAGAAGATGATTTCTGTATTCTACAGGGGTCATCTTTTCTAAATCCCATTGATATCTTTCGTGATTATAGTAGGTCATATAACT
>JBOFGC010000345.1:0-1991 GCA_051648945.1 Bacilli bacterium | reverse complement strand
TTTACTCCACGAATAATCAAGCGGATAACTATAGTTTTTTCCTGTCATTAAAAAATTCTCCTTAACTCTTCACTTCGTTCTTTACATTCTAACACGATGCGATCAATAAGTTGATGAACCGCCGGAATGTCATTAATTGTACCAACAATTTGTCCAGCCCAACCGAATCCATCGCTTTGACCATGTAAAGCAAACTTTTGATTTCTCTCCCCGTTAATATACGGAAATAACGTTTCGAAATCAACATTTTCTTGTTCAATTTTTAGTATTTCACTTGTCCATTCATTTTTCAATGTCCGCGCAGGTGTTCCTAGTGACCGTTTAATGACAAGTGTATCATTTTCAGAACTGTCAAGTAACGCTTCATGATAACGTGCAGATGCCGCTACGCATTCTTTTGTCGCCACAAACCGTGTTCCCATTTCAATTCCGTCCGCACCGAGCGCGAGTGCAGCTGCCATCCCTTTGCCGCATCCAATCCCTCCTGATGCAATTACCGGTACCGAAACACTATCAACAACGAGTGGCACGAGCACGAGACTTCCTACATCACTTCGTCCGAGATGACCTCCGCCTTCTTGTCCCACGCAAATAATGGCCGCCGCTCCCAATTGCTCCGCTTTTTTTGCCTGTCGCACTTCACTGACTAAAACAAGTGTTTTGAAATCCTTATTTTTTGGTATATAGTCAAAAAACTGTTGTGGATTTCCACCTGTTACTGAAAAAATTTCCACACCATATTGTATAGCAACATCAACATATTCCCGCCAGTTTACACGACGTTCTGAGAGGACGATATTCACACCAAAAGGCCTTGTTGTTTTCCTTCTACAGGCAACAATTTCTTCAGCAAATCGTTCGGGCGTCGGATAAGTAAGCGCCGTTATTTGCCCTAACCCACCTGCATTACTGACAGCTGCACAAAGGTTTGCATCTGCTAAATAAGCGAGTCCCCCTTGAACAATCGGATAGCTGATTCCGAACATTTCAGTTACTCTTGTACGCATTTCATAGCATCTCCATTCTAAAAAGTAATAATATTCAAATAAAAAGAATTGTAAGTTCGTATTTTGTTTGATATAATGCATTTGTTTTACTTTTCAAAAAATGAACTTTACATTAAGAAAGTAGGTGTCCTATTGACGATGAAAATGACCCACACTAACCCTTCTGCACAACATATGGTCGACCACGAACAAATGCCATTACTGCAAGGGTTACAAGCACATGCTGCGAAAAAACCAGTGCAATTCCATATTCCTGGTCATAAACAAGGAAAAGGAATGGAGCCTACTTTTCGTAGGATTATCGGTGATGAGGCGTTAGCCCTTGATTTAATCAACATCGAACCACTTGATGATTTACATCAGCCCCGTCATATTATTAAACAAGCGCAACAACTTGCAAGTGACGCTTGGGGTAGTGAAGAAACATACTTTACTGTCCAAGGTACGAGCGGAGCAATTATGACGATGATCATGACTGTGTGCGGTCCAGGAGATAAAATTATTGTACCACGAAATGTGCATAAATCGGTGATGAGTGCCATCATCTTTTCTGGTGCAAAACCTATCTTTGTTCATCCCGATATCGACAATACATTCGGCGTATTTCACGGAATCGCTCGCGATACCGTTCAACAAGCGTTAGAGCGTCATCCGGATGTGAAAGCAGTACTCGTAATTAATCCGACGTATTACGGATTTTCTAGTGATTTAGA
The DNA here is from genome assembly GCA_051648945.1 of Bacilli bacterium. Lineage (GTDB taxonomy): Bacteria > Bacillota > Bacilli > JBOFGC01 > JBOFGC01 > JBOFGC01. The sequence goes on along the minus strand of JBOFGC010000345.1, from coordinate 271 downwards.
AAGCATTGTTGCTCTGAGTCATTCTTATGGTGTGCCTGTGCTCGTTGATGAGGCACATGGTGTCCATATTCATTTTCACGATAAACTGCCACTGAGCGCTATGCAAGCAGGTGCTGACATGAGTGCGACGAGTGTGCATAAACTTGGCGGTTCGCTTACACAAAGTTCCATTTTAAATGTACAAGGTACACGTGTAAACAAAGACCGAATTCAAAGCATTCTTAGTATGCTCACAACAACAAGTACCTCGTATTTATTAATGGCGAGTCTT
>JBOFGC010000344.1:0-1898 GCA_051648945.1 Bacilli bacterium | reverse complement strand
CAATATGCGCCGAAATTTTGGAAAAAATAAAATGGTGATTGGTCACTGTTGTGTAACAACCAAGAGAGCGTGCGATGAAATCGACTACTATTCCAGTATTTCTCCAACATATCTTCCGCCTGCTTAATTTTCTGCATATCTTCATAACTAAGTGCATCGTTTCGTAAAATCTCATAAGGTGCGAAATCAGAGTAAACATAGCCCCATTTTGCAGCATTATGACGAAGACCTGTACCACGCAACATTTTAAGAAAGCCGAGTTGTAACTCTTCAGGACGAAGAGCAAACACGTCATCAAATGTTTTAGCGAACGAGGAATAGTCTTCTTCTGGTAAACCGGCAATTAAATCAAGATGTTGGTCGATTTTTTCTCCATCACGAACAAGTGTTACTGTACGTACTAGCTTGTCCCAGTTTTGTTTTCGTTGAACGAGCTCATTGGTTACATCATTTGTTGATTGGACGCCAATTTCAAAGCGAAATAATCCCTTTGGCGCGTTAGTATTCAAAAATTCGATGACTTCAGGACGCATAATATCTGCTGTGATTTCGAATTGAAACACAACACCTGGTTTATGCTCATCAATTAAAAATTGGAACATATCCATTGCATAGCTACGGCTAATGTTGAATGTACGATCAACGAACTTAATTAATTTGCTACCATTTTCCATTAAGTAACGAATGTCTTCCTTAATAACCTCACGATTAAAGTAGCGTACACCGACATCAATGGAACTTAAACAAAATTGACATGAAAATGGACAACCACGTGATGTTTCAACATAGGATACACGTGTTTTTAACCCTTCTTTATCTTCTTCAAAACGATAAGGAGAAGGGAGGGTCGTTAAGTCGACTTTCGTTGTTAGAGGGCGTATGTATTGCGTTCCGTCATTTCGTGTGAATGCAAGACCATCAATTGTTTCGAGATTTTCATCATTCTCAATGGCTTGTAACAATCTTTTGAATGTTACTTCGCCTTCACCGATGATAATAAAATCAATATACGAAACAGTAGAAAGCCAGTGTGATACATCATAACTTACTTCTGGTCCACCGACGACAATCGTAATACTAGGATTAATTTTTTTAATGCTCTGAATGACTTTTAAAGTTTCTTCAATATTCCAAATATAGCAACTGAATCCGATGATGTTTGGCTTATGTCGCATTAAATCCGAAACAATATTTTGGAGTGGGTCTTTAATTGTAAATTCAATAATCTTTGGTTGGAATTCAGGTTGTGCATAGGCTTTTAAATAGCGTAATGCAATATTCGTGTGAATGTATTTCGCATTTAATGTCGTTAGAATAATATTCATTCATAACCTTCCTCATTCATGATGTTTTCGCATTTATTGTAGCGAATACGAGAAACATTTACAATGTAGAGTACGATATTTAGTGAATTCTCTTCTTTTTACTAGGTTGTTTGGCAGAAATGATAGGAGTTAGAATACGCGTGATGTTGGTTGATTAGATGATCTAAATGTTGACTAGCTATGACTGTTATACGATGTGAATAACCAAAACGTTGTGTTGTACGTGCAAGTAAGATTCGTTGCTTATTAATTTTTTCTTCGAGTTGTTGAAGCGTATTGATAGAATTCATAAACGCACCCCAAAAGTATATACTTTTAAAACATATACTATGTAATATTTATAAACTATATAATAAACTAAATAATGTGAAAAATCAATGAATTAAGTGTGAATTATATGAGTTAAAACTACTGTAAGTAAACACTTATAGCGGATTTTTATAGAGGGTGGAGGTTTTTCTATGAAAACTACTGTTATTTGGTCGCGGGCGTTTGTTTTGTGTTTGGTCCGGCTCCGTCAGGGACCTTCGCTTTCCTGTGGGGCAGCCGTATGCCTCCTCGTCGCGATAAAGC
>JBOFGC010000343.1:0-3095 GCA_051648945.1 Bacilli bacterium | reverse complement strand
TATCCCAAGACAAGCAATCGTGATCAAATAACAGCAGCAACCTTTTTCTTATGCCTTTGTTTGTCCAAAAAGAAGCCCAATAAACTCCTCATTACGAAGCACACCAAACCAATCGTTTAACTCGATGGTCTGTAATTTCTTCTCCACATTTTCCGGCGTATAAGGTGTATGTAAAAAGTGCTTTTCTAAGGAAGCGATGTCTGCCTTACCGAGCCAGTCTCCATAAAAAGTAATGTTTTCGATGATCCCTTTTTCAATGTGCAGATGAACAGTAATACCACCACACGCAAAACGTGCGTAGTTTGTAATTGTGCTTTCTGGCGAGCGTCCGAAATTCCAGTCCCAACTGTTATAACGCTCGGCATACAGTTTATCAATCGCTTCGTAATCACTGTCTGAAAGTGTATAGCAGTTCTCCGGTGTTAATTCCCCGATGATATGGTGAATAAGATGGTTCTGAAACTCCGAAATAGACAGTGGAGTGTCGAGAAATTCAGAGATATTTGCGACACGACTGCGTACGGAAGATATTCCTTTTGACGTGATTTTATCTAAGGATACGTGGAGCGCATGAGCGACGTTATTCAAATCTGTTTCAAAAAGTAAGGTGCCGTGACTAAACATGCGACCGTTTCTTGAAAATTGGGCGTTTCCTGAGATTTTTTTCCCGTCAACACAAATGTCATTTCGTCCCGTCAGTTCAGCGTTTACACCGAGTGCTTGAAGCGCTTCAATGACAGGCAGGGTGAACTTTGTGAAGTTGTTAAAACTTTCACCGTCGTCTTTGCACAACACGCTAAAATTTAGATTTCCTTCATCATGATACACTGCACCACCACCACTTAGGCGGCGTACAACGTGAATCCCATTTTCTTCAATAAAAGGCATGTGTATTTCTTGCGTTGTGTTTTGATTACGCCCAATAATAACGCTGCGCTCATTGCAGTAAAAGAGCAAGTACGTCGTATCCATCGGTAGATGAGTTAAACAATATTCTTCTGTTGCAAGATTGTAGCGTGGATTCTTTGTTTGTTTCGTAATAATATAACGCATATCCCCAGTTTCCCCTCTGTTTTTAAATTGTCTTATTTCCCAGTCCACACATAATGGGTGTGCGCCAAATGAATGGGCCCACGATAATGTTCAGCCGCTTCGGTACGTAGTTGTTCAATATTTCCAACGTGCGGGAAATGTGTGAGCAACAATTCCGAAACATTCGCCGCTTGCGCAATTGTTCCAGCTTCTGTGCTGTTCATATGCCCGTTACTCTCCCCACTTTGGTGCGCATACAAATTGCACTCACAAACAAATAAGTCGCTATCCTTTGCGAAGTCGATAAATTCACTACGATAACTGCTGTCTGCGGTGAACGTGACTTTGTTTTTGCCATCTGTAATGGATACGGCATAGCATGTGACAGGATGGACGGTTTTCAAAAAGGAGAGTGTGAACGGTCCAATTTGAAGCAATTGGTTTGGATCATAAGCAACGGCATGCGTATCCTCTTTATGATTGAGCGCTTCAAAATGTAGCGCATCTTCGTCATGTCCGTAAATCGGTAGAGAAGGTACGTTTGTTGCGCCTTGTTTTAAAATGAGGCGCGCGTATTGTAGTGGTCCAATGTCTGCGATGTGGTCATGGTGGTAATGGGTTAGAAGGACAGCGTCTAGTTCGAGTGGTGAGCAGTGATTTTGTAATTGACTAAGCACGCCGCTTCCACAGTCGAGTAGCAGTTTAAAGTTGTCCTTCTCGATAAGAAATCCTGTTGTTGCTTCGTTTTTTTCTGGGAATCCTCCCCAAAATCCGAGTACAGTAAAACGCATTGTTTTCATCCTTTCTAAAAATAAAAATTCTGTTCTATGACGTGATGTGTTGTTTGTTGTATTATAGCATGAAATCTGCAGTTCTTTTTGCGTGAACGGATTACATAACATCGTCTTTTTTTTGTAGGCTTTGATTCATTTGCATCGCTAATTCGTGCGTAACTTTCTCATCACTTAATGTGGCGTTATGTTCTGCAATGCGTTGGTGAGAGAGCTCGAGGAAATGGTTCATATGCTCTTCTACACACTGACGGATGCGTAAATTATAATAGCGATGTTCTTCTTCATAACCACCGGCCATAAAAATAAAAGAAGTGAAAAAATCTTCGCGTGCATGTTCGTATGCTTTCAAGTTGTCGTTGCGCATCGTCTTTTTTATAATGAACAGTTCTTTTTGTAAAATGCGTAGCGATTCTTCAATGAGTAATAGGTACGGTTTTTTCACTTTAAACGGTCCGTTTGCAATACAATCGTAGTCGCGCTGAAATACTTTTTGAACCATCGGCAAGAACAAATAATGCTCGATTGTCGAAAGTTGTTGTTGGTCAATCTTGCTCATGATCATCTCTCCTTATTAAAAAGAACGTATGTTCGTATTATATGTGAAAAAACTATCTTTATGCAAGTGCAAATAAATGATAAAATAGTAATAGATTAAAGGGTATAGGGGACTGTTATGACAATTGAAACTGTAAAAGAGTTGTTGAGCTATGATACATTGCATCAAATGTTTGAACAATATAAGGGAATTGGCCCGTTCATTGCAATTGGTCTGCCTTTTTTGGAAGCGTTCTTACCGTTTCTTCCAGTTGTCGTTTTCTTCTTAGTCAACGCGGCAAGTTTCGGATTGATCGCGGGTACTTTTTATTCTTGGGTTGGTACAACAATAGGTTCATTTGTCGTCTTTTTAATTATCCGCCAACTGCGTAACAAAAGGCTCGGTGCCCGTATTGCCAAACATCCCGCAGTGGCCAGAGCATTATCCTGGATTGCTGGCAATGGTTTTGGCTTTGTCTTTTTCATGTACGCCATCCCATTCACACCTTCATCGGTCATTGGTGTTGTAAGTGGATTGTCCGGAATAAGTATCATGTCGTATGCTTTGGCACTCGTCTTAGGAAAACTTATTCTTGTCATTATTTTCAGCTATGTCGGCTATGATTGGCACGCCATTCTAACAGAACCATACAAACTCGTCGTTGTCGGAATTTGTATACTACTCGCGTGGCTTTTTGGAAAGCGCATTGAAAAACGCGTCGATGAAAAAGCAAA
>JBOFGC010000342.1:0-1979 GCA_051648945.1 Bacilli bacterium | reverse complement strand
TGGCATTGGAAAAGTAAACGCCGCTGTTAGTACAACACTTCTATTAGAGCGTTATGCAATTGATGTTGTTATTAATACTGGTAGTGCAGGTGGCTTTAATCCTGAACTCGCTGTTGGTGACGTTGTTATTTCTACAGGTGTCGCGTATCACGACGTTGATGTGACGGCATTTAACTACGCTCTTGGCCAAGTACCAGGTATGCCTGCTGTTTTTGAAGCAGACGAAAAACTCATTCAAATCGCTATGGAAAGTGGAAACGCTGACCAAACATTTGCAAAAGGTCTTATCGTAACAGGGGATAGCTTTATTCACACACCTGAAAAATCACAAATCATCGTAGAGAACTTCCCTGCATTACAAGCTGTTGAAATGGAAGCTTGCGCAATCGCACAAGTATGTCATCGTATGAGTGTTCCTTGGGTTGTTATTCGCGCTCTATCTGATATCGCTGGTAAAGAATCACACATTTCGTTTGACAAGTTTTTAGAAAAAGCTGCCGTACAATCTTCTGATCACATTCAACGTATGATCGCTAAACTTACTGCTTAATTATCACTTTATATTTGAACTACATGGTTCGCTGTTTGTAGCGTATCATGTAGTTTTTTCTTTTCCCCTTTTTTGAAAAGGTACAGGCAACAACTGCTTGGGCATAAACATACACTAAGTTTATAACGAATGAAAAGGGGGAGTTACAATGGGTGCATTTTTTCTAACCTTTATTATGGCCATCAAAAAGATGTTCACACTCGTCTCCTATGTAAAAAATAACGCCTTTCCACAACCACTCTCTCCAGAAGAAGAACAGCGCTGTATTCAAGCGATGTTTGCCGGCGACACAGACGCTCGGGACCTACTCATCAATCATAACCTACGACTCGTCGCACATATCGTCAAGAAGTTCGAAAACACTGGAGAAGATAATGAAGACCTTATTTCCATCGGTACAATTGGTCTTATAAAAGCGATTAATAGCTATTCCCAAGGCAAAGGAACAAAACTTGCCACATACGCAGCGCGTTGTATTGAAAACGAAATCCTCATGCATCTACGTACAACAAAAAAGACAAAGAAAGACATTTCTCTTCAAGAACCAATTGGGCAAGACAAAGAAGGAAATGAAATTTCCCTTATCGATATCTTAAAAAGTGAAAATGATGACGTTGTTTCCTTTATTTCCATGACAATGGAAATTGAACGCGTACGCCATTATATTGGTATTCTTGACGAACGGGAAAAAGAAGTTATCGTTCGCCGTTTCGGTTTAGATGGGCAAGATGAAGAAACACAACGTGAAATTGCAAAAAAACTAAACATATCCCGCAGTTATGTCAGTCGCATTGAAAAACGAGCCATTAATAAAATCTATCACGAATACTTAAAAGTTGAGAAAGAAAAACGAAAAATAGACAGAAAGAGACAACGAGAATAGTGCGTATCTTACCATCATTTCCTATGGATTGATGGTTTTTTCTACTTCTTTTAAAAATAAAAAACTGCTATCCTCTGATAACAGTCTTAATCAACCAATAACATAACTTTTCGCAACATATATAGGCTTCCAAGAAAACTTACGCCATGCGCAAGTAATAGCAACAAACTATCCGATAGCGCGATTGTAGCAAAGAGCATTCGAAAGAGGACAAAAAACGTACCACTTAACGATACGAGCACTTTTCCAAGTGCAGCGTAATCTTCTTTTTTGGTATTCTTTTTCTTTACACTCATGCTACACCCGCTCCCCGACGATTCTCTCAGAAACAATTTACCACACCATCACTGTATAGTAAACAAACAATTCCGTTAACAGCCCACTCAACGTTCTCTATCCGTCTCTATCATCTGCACTTTCTCAATGATTCGTTTCGTACTCGTTATTTAAGAACGGTCTTTGTCGTTTGGTGTGTTATATTCAAAAACGACGAGTGCATATTGTGGATTACTCCGTGGGAAATAGCCCGCGAACCATTTATGATAG
>JBOFGC010000341.1:0-5741 GCA_051648945.1 Bacilli bacterium | reverse complement strand
TAGCTAGGCTACTTCGCTTTTTTTATTACTTACTAATAACTTCTTTGCCTTTATACTGACCACATGCTGGACAAACGCGATGTGATAATTTGAACTCACCGCAACTTGGGCACGCAGCCATGCCAGGTACATTCAATTTGAAATGTGTACGACGTTTTCTTTTTACAGTTTTAGAAGTTCTTCTAAAAGGTACAGCCATCTGTAACACCTCCTTAAAACCTGTCAATAGCAACCGATACGTTTGAAGGTAACGATTCGCTTTTAATAGATGGACACTTAAACATTATGCCATAAACATAGCAAAAATCAACTATATTTTTCAAACCAAGCGGTTACTTTTCATCTTTGAATAAATTCGCTAATTTTTGAAAGCGCGGATCTAACTTTTCTTCTTCCTCTACTTCTTCAAGTACTTCCCAACCATTACCTGATTGTAGCGCTTGTTCGTCATCCGTTGCATGAATTTGCATTGGAATCTCAAGAATGATGAGTTCTTCAATGAGTGGCGTTAAATGTAACGTCTCACCTTCTAGCACTTCTACTTCACCATCAGCGCTCAAAGAAGAATCAAGTAAAAAAGTTTCGAAACAGTGAATGTCCACTTTAAATGGAACATCCTCTAACGTTCGTGATGAGATAAGAATGAGTTCCGCATCAATTGTTAAGTCAACCGTTATCTTCGTTGAACTCGTATCAATTGTGCCAGAAACGTTACACTTCTTTACTTCACGAATGTCGGCGTTACGCTTTGTTATTTCCGGCAATTCAAGGTTTTCTTGAAAAGGAAATAAACTATGTGCGTGTTTTTTTAGTTGAAAAATTGACCATTTCATTGTAATCACCTCTTAAACAACAAAATTTATTATACGTTCCAAATGTTTCATTGTCAACCTTTTATTCTTTACACCTTGCTCTAATTGGTAGACTTTTTCCATGCAGATGATAAACTATAGAAAAGGAGGGATGTTTCATTGACCACAATTATTGGTATTGTCGTTGAACATAACCCATTACATAATGGACATTTATATCATATCCTAGAAAGCAAAAAAATGCAGCCGGATACAATCGTCGTCGCTTGTATGAGCGGTTTGTTTCTTCAACGTGGCGAACCAAGTATTCTCCATTCAAAAATTCGAACGGAATGGATGTTAGCACACGGAGTTGACCTTGTCGTTGAACTTCCTTACGCATTCTCAACAGCGCAAGCTTCGTTGTTTGCTGAAGGCGCAGTCCGCATTCTCGCATCACTTTCAGTAGACACCATCGTTTTTGGAAGTGAATCAAATAATATCCAATCACTTGAAACATTAGCTCAAATGAAAGTGGATAAAAAAGCGGCCATCGATGTCAGTGTTCAGTCAAAAATGCAACAAGGACTACGTTACAGTAACGCACTCTCTGACGCACTAGCTGAACACATGGACCATAGTCAAACCTTTTCCTTTCAACCAAACGATATACTTGGATTGGCCTATATAGAAGCGATTAACAAATTTGCACCGCATATAAAAGCAAAGTCCATAGTAAGAATGCATAACGCCTTTGGAGATACGACGTTACCAGAAAGCGGTCATTACTTTGCAAGTGCTACGAGTATTCGTCATTCTATTGAAAAAAACGAATGGGCTGAAATTGAGCAGTATGTTCCTACAGATGTGTTCAATACACTTTTACATCATCAACATAGCATCGGACATTGGGAAAAATTTTATCCGTTTTTACAATATCGCGGGTTAACAATGAATGAGAACAACGCAGCTGAAATAGCTGAGATAAGCGAAGGATTAGAACACCGCATCTTAAAAACATTGCAACAAAACCAAACGTTTACTGATTATATGAACGCACTCAAAACGAAGCGCTATCCCTATAATCGATTACAACGAGCTAGTCTCCACCTATTAACAGGTGCAACCAAATCCTATATTAAGAGCAAACAACAAGAACAACATATACCAATACGACTACTTGGCATGAATACGCGCGGGCGACAACTATTAAAACACTGTAACGCACCCCTTTTCGTTTCAAATAGCGCATGGTACAAGCACGACCCATTCCAATTACGTCTAGAGCAACTCTACCGCTTTCTCTACGCCCCAACACAGCGTGCTGAAATGATTAACAACACAACACTACCCATCATAGAATGAAAAACCCGCAAGCGCCTTTCTGACGCGTGCGGGTTTTTCTATTGACGTTTATTTCATTTTTTTCAAATAGTTCAAAGCATCTTCAAACGTATCTACAGGTACTAATTTTATAGAAGAACCAATGTCTTCCACTGTTTTCTTTGCATCAAGATAATTCGAATACGGCATGCCGTTTTCATTTGGCACGAAAAATACTTCTACATTATCTTTGTCTGCTGCAATAATTTTTTGTTGAATGCCGCCAATCGGACCCACTTGTCCTTCTGCATTGATCGTTCCTGTTCCGGCAATTTTCTTCCCTTTTGTTAAATCTTCTTTTTCTAACTGATCATAAATTTCAAGACTAAACATTAACCCTGCACTCGGTCCACCAATTTGATCAATATTAAAATCAACTTCGCGGTCTGATGTGATACTTGATGCCTTATCAAGAGAAATACCGATACCGTATTTTCCTGGAAGATGAGCCAGTGGCGCAACTGAAAGCGTCACGTCTAATTCTTTTCCATCTCTTTCGATTGAAAGTTTGACTTTATCTTTTGGTCCTTTACTTTGGACTTTCTTTTGAAATGCCGCAACATCGTGTATGTCTTCTCCATCGACAGCAGTGATTAAATCACCTACTTTCAAATGGTCGTAAGCAGGCATATCTTTTGCTACGGAAAGTACATGTACGCCGTAAACTTCCTCTTTGAACGGTTCTTTCGCTGCTGTATACGCGACAAGCATTGCCTCGCGTTGCGCTTGACTCATGTACATGTATTGGCGATTATTATAATCTTCTTCTGATTCGCCCTCTTCTAACATATCTTCCATACGCTCTAGTTCGTAGTATTTATTAAAGATCGGCATTAAGTATGTATAAATATTGGCTTGCGCAACACTCACTGTCGTCAGCATAAACACACCTTCACTTTTCGTCGCATCTTCAACATCGACATACGGCTCGAGTTCCATAACACTTCCTGGCATCGTTACGTAAAATGGCAAAGGAATAAGTGCCAGCCCGTATCCTAACATCGCAACAATTAACACAACCGGAATAATCTTTCTTAATACATTCATATTTCGCACGCATCACTTCATAAAGCAATGCGCATTCCCCCTCTACATTTACTTACTCTTCGCTTTAATTGCCGCAAAAATATGGGGCAATTCCGCTTCACACGCCTCCACTCCAATTTCAATCAGTTCTTCCACACGTTGATAATCACGTGTACCAAACCGTTCTACCGGTGGCCGAATCATCACATCAGACTGAATATAACGATTACTTGCTACCTCATATTGTAGTATATCAATGCTCTGTAACACAACATCTAATGCACTATTCACTTTTCCTGTTGTCTTAACAGGTGAAACATCGACACTTATGACTAAATCTGCACCCATGTCTCTTACTACACTAACAGGAATTCGGTCTGCAACGCCACCATCTACAAGTAAGCAACCATCGTGTTCTACGGGCACAAATACTCCAGGAATCGACGTAGAAGCACGTATCGCAAGGTCAGCCGGTCCTTTCGTGAACAAATAGCGCTCGCCTTTTAACAAGTCCGTTGCAACTAACGTCATCGGTATGTTGAAATGTTCAATATGTTTATGATAAGTAAACAACCCATACAGATGTTGCAAACGGTCACCCGAAAACATTCCCATTTTCGAAAATGGAATGTCTGACATATATTTTTTATGAAAACTCTTTGCAATTGTGCCAAGTAATTCTACATCTTGACCTGCAGCAAAAAAACTACCAATCATCGCACCTATACTACTTCCTGCAATATAATCGATGGGTACTTTATGTTTAACGAGTGTTTGTAATACGCCAATATGACTTATCCCACGCGCCCCACCAGAACCAAGAGCTAAACCAACTTTACATACCATCCTTATCACCCTTTCTTTCATGAGGAAAAAAGGAATGTACTTGTCCCTTTTTTCATATATTGAATCAATGTGACCCTTTTTACTATGGAAAGGAGAAATTCCCTTGAATTTTTTTCGTGGCGCTTTAATGAGCGGACTTCTCGGTATTACTGTCCTGCTTTTTTTCAACCTCGAAGCTGGCGTAAACGCTTCAATTCGCGGTTTGAATTTATGGTGGGAAATTGTATTTCCTTCGTTGTTACCCTTTTTTATTCTTACAGATTTACTACTTTCGCTTGGTGTTGTCGCCCTTATCGGTCGTTTTGTACAACCTCTTAGTGTAAGGTTGCTTAAACTCCCAGGAAGTGCCGCGTTTGTTTGGTTGATGAGTGCATTTTCTGGATTTCCATCTGGTGCAAAAATGACGGTTGAATTGTATGAAAAAAACGAACTTACGAAAGAACAAGCACAGCGCTTGCTTGCCATTTCCAATCATAGTAATCCCATCTTTATCGGCGGTGCAATCGCGGTAGGTTTTCTACACAATGAAGCCGTTGGGTTATTACTTATTGTTTGCCATTATTTCAGTTCCATTATGCTAGGTATTTTACTCGGATGGAACGTAAAATACACATCGAATAAAAAAACAAACACACCTTCACAAACGTCAGTCAAGCCATTTGGACAAATGCTTGGCGATGCCGTTTACAAAAGTGTGCAGTCGTTGCTCATGATTGGTGGATTTATTATTTTCTTCTCCCTTTGTTCAGGGCTTTTACACGTTGCGAATGTATTTACATTTCTGAGTTTTCTATTTTTACCAGTTACAAATTTCTTTCAATTAGACGCTACCATTGTCAGTGCTCTTGGCGCTGGGTTCCTTGAGATTACACTCGGCACCCAGCATGTGGCCGCTACGCAAATCCCTTTACTACTGCAATGTATTTTCATTTCATTTTTACTCGGTTTTAGTGGTCTAAGCGTGCAAAGCCAAGTGGCCAGTATTATTAGCCAAACCAACCTAAACTTTAAACACTTCTTTTTCAGTCGCATTGTACACGGACTGCTTAGCGCTACGCTTTGTTACGTTCTCTACAACACACTTTATGTGCAATTTGCAAATGAGTTTAGCAGTATTCATGTTTTTGTATGGAATACTACGAACATCGCACAAATGAAATGGAGTACGCCGCTCGTCCTTATCACTTCGTTATGCTACGGTTTTGTTTATCGAAAAAGATTTACTTCATAGAATATTTACTTTTTAATGCAGCTGCAACGTGTGGAGGGACTAAATCTGTAACATTTCCACCATATTTCGCCACTTCTTTTACAATACTTGAACTTAAAAATGAATATTCATTTCGCGTCATCATAAACATCGTGTCTACGGTTTCATCTAGTTTTCGGTTCATTGATGTAATTTGCATCTCATATTCAAAATCGCTGACCGCGCGCAAACCACGAAGTATGACAGAGGCATTACTTCGTTGGCAATAATCTACTAACAATCCTGACGAAGAATCTACCAAGATATTTGGTAAATCCTTCGTCGCTTCTAAAATGAATTGTTTCCGCTCTTCGACTGTGAAAAGCGCATGTTTTTGGCTGTTGTTTAAAACAACGACATGCACCTCATCAAAAATTCGCGAACCGCGTGTTATTATATCTAAATGTCCGAGCGTAATCGGATCAAAACTTCCTGGACAAACAGCT
>JBOFGC010000340.1:0-5507 GCA_051648945.1 Bacilli bacterium | reverse complement strand
GTTGCACCTGACAACGTACCATTTTCAACGCTTGCAAAAATGTCGCTATAATCAAAGGAATTTGTTTCTTTAAAGATAAGCAAAATACCGAACAAAAAGCCGATGTCGCCAATACGTGTCATCATGAATGCTTTTTTCGCTGCTTTTTTTGCTTCTTCTTTCTGGAAATAGAAACCGATGAGAAGGAACGAACCTAGTCCTACTAATTCCCAGAAAAAATATAATTGAACAGTACTCGTAGATTGTACGAGTGCTAACATTGCAAATGAAAAAATACCTAAGTATGCATAAAAGGTGCCAATACGCTGCTCGCCATGCATGTAGCTGCGTGAATAAATGTGTACGAGGAAACTAACGAGCGATACGACAACGAGCATCGTTACATTCAGCGCTGTTGTTGCAAAACCAAATGTAATGTTAATATCGCCAATCGTTAGCCATGTCCACGTTTGTTTGATCGTTTCACTGCCCATTCGGTCAATGAACACGAGAACACTCAACACAAAACTCACACCAAGTAGCGCTGTACCAATTAAGCTAGACTGTTTGTTCCATACTTTTTTTCCTGCCAAAATAATGAAAAATGACAATAATGGAAAGAGCGGTATGAGCCAAGCATATGCCATCATAATTTTCAACTCTCCTTTAGCGTAAAACGAAATGGAAACAACGAATTTCTAATGTTTTAATTCGTTTACTTCGTCTACGTTGATTGTGCCACGACGCTTGAAGTAAGAGATTAAAATCGCAATCCCCACTGCCGCTTCTGCTGCCGCGATTACCATAACAAATAGTGCAAAGATTTGTCCGTCGATATTTGGAATCAAACCGTACTTACTAAACGCAATCAAATTAATATTCGCTGCATTTAACATCAGTTCAATCGAAACGAGTACGATAACGAGATTTCTTTTCGTAAGTGCTCCGTAAAGACCGAGGCAAAACAATATGATCGCAAGCGTTAAATACCCAGTTAGAGGTACACTTATCATACGTCTTCTCCTCCTTTTTCATCTTCATCCTTTTTCGATAAAATAACCGCCCCGACGAGCGCTACGAGTAATAGTACACTCGTTAATTCAAAAGGAATCACATACTCACTAAACAAACTCACACCGATTTGCTCGGTATTTTTAATATGTAAATCTGACGCAGTTGGTTCGATATTCAAATCTTTTATTCCTAAAAACAGCGCACCACCGAGTGCTGCTACGCCAACAAACGCTGCAATGCTTTGCTTTCGCGGCGCTTCTACTGTTTCTGATGCGTCATGTTTTGTTAACATGATTCCGAACAACATTAAAATCGTGACTGCTCCCGAGTAGATGAGCACTTGCACTGTCGCAGCAAACTCTGCGCTCAATGTCACATACACACCCGCAATGCTTAAAAACGTAAACACTAGCGACACAATCATATGTGAAACACGATTTACGTTTAACATCACAACTGCCCCCGTAATGGCGATTAGCGCTAAGAAAAAGAAGACAATAAATGTACCTGTCATGCTTTATTCTCCTTTCGCACAAACTCATCATTTTCATCGAGCCATTGTAAGTCTTTAAACAACTCCGTTCGGCTATATTCCGCAAGTTCAAAGTTATTTGTCATTACAATCGCTTCGGTCGGACAAACTTCTGTACACAAATCGCACAATATACAAATTTCAAAATTTATGTCATACGTGTCGATAATTTTCCCTTTTTTCGTAGGGTCCGGATGTTTTTTTCCTGTGAGCGTAATACAATCTGTCGGACAAATATTTGAACATTGATTACAAACGATACACTTTTCAGGATAAAACTTTTGAATACCTCGAAAACGGTCAGGAAGCTTTAAACCAACATTTGGATAATCATACGTAACTTTTTGTTTCGTTAAGTTACCCATCGTATATTTCAACCCTTTACCAAGGCCCTGCATAGGTGAAAACCTCCATTCTTTTTGCAATTAAAAGAAGAATTCTTTCATAATTGCTGTGACGAAAATGTTCGCAAGTGCGAGCGGTAACAACACTTTCCATGCAAATTCCATCAATTGGTCTGCACGCATACGTGGAAACGTAATACGGAACCAAATGAAGATGAAAATGACAAAGCTAAATTTCAGTGCAAACCAAACCGCTCCTGGAATAAAGTCGAGGAACATAACCGGGTGCCAGCCACCAAAAAATAGGATTGTGATTAATGCCGCCATTGCGAAAAAGTAGACATATTCAGCTAACATGAAAAACGCCCAGCGAAATCCTGAGTATTCCGTATGATAACCACTAACGAGCTCCGACTCTGCTTCAGCAAGGTCAAACGGTGTACGACTCAGTTCGGCGTTTGCTGCGATTAAGAAAATCACAAATGCAACCGGTTGAACGAAGATAAACCATAAATTTTCCTGCGCTAAAACGATGTCTGTTAAATTTAAACTTCCCGTTAAAAGAACGATACCGACTGCACTCATAATGAGCGGTATTTCATAACTAATCATCTGTGCTGCAGCGCGTAATCCGCCGAGCAACGAGTACTTACTATTTGAAGCCCATCCCCCTGATAGAACCCCAACAATGGTAATGCCTGTTAATGCAAAATAGTAGAGAAGACCAACATTCAAATCAGCAAATTTCAATTCTTCCGTGTATGGAATCGTTGCCATTACACCAAACGCTGGTGCAAACGCAATAACCGGCGCCACAACGAACATTGTTTTGTCCGCCTTACTCTGAATGATATCTTCTTTTAATAAAAGTTTAAGTACGTCCGCTACGGTTTGTAAAATCCCAAAGCGTCCGCCTGTTGTATTCGGTCCGATACGGCCTTGCATGAATCCCATCACTTTACGTTCTGATAAAATTGCAAACGTTACAAAGCCTAATACGGCAAATAACCAACACACTGCCAGAACGAAAAAGTAGAAAAAGTTAAGCCATGATGGACTGTTGCTTAATAACGTATCTATCATCTTAACCGTCAACCTCCCCGAGTACGATATCGACTCCACCTAAAATCGTTACAAGGTTCGCGATATTTTCGCCAACAAGCAACTTCGGTAAAATCTGCAGATTGTGAAACGACGGTCTGCGGAATTTCAAACGATACGGCTCTTTTTTGCCATCGCTATAAATATAGCAACCGATTTCCCCACGTGGCGACTCTATGCGCACGTACGTTTCACCGACTGGTCCTTTAATAATTTTCGGCACTTTGCCAAGCACAGGTCCGTCTGCCGGAATACCAGCACACGCTTGTTCTAAGATTTTTAATGACTCTTCAATTTCTTGCATACGACAATTATATCGGTCCCACGCATCGCCATTTTTACCAACTGGCACATCGAAATCAAAACGGTCATAAATGCCATACGGCTCATCTTTTCGCACATCAAATTTCACACCAGTACAACGAAGTGTCGCCCCTGTTAGGCCATAAGCAATTGCCTCTTCTGCTGAATACGCACCAATTCCTTGCACACGATTCAAGAAGATTTCATTGCCACTCACTAATTCGTGATAGCCTGCGAGTTGTTCTCTCATGTACGGTATGAATTCCTGTACTTTTTCAATCCATCCCTCAGGTGCGTCCCACTTCACACCACCTACACGCATATAGTTAAACGTTAGTCGTGCACCACTTATTTCATTTAAGAAATTCGTGATCATTTCACGCTCTCTGAACGCATATAAAAATGGACTTACAGCACCAAGGTCAAGCAAGTTTGTTCCCCACCAAACAAGGTGAGACGCAATGCGACCCAATTCCATAACAATGACACGCAAATACTCCGCGCGCTCTGGTACTTCAATGCCTGTCAACGTTTCAACCGCATGCACTAACACATAATTGTTTGTCATTGCACTCAAATAATCCATGCGGTCTGTGTACGGAATAATTTGTGTGTACATCAAGTTTTCAGCTAGTTTTTCTGTTCCACGATGCAAATAGCCAATCACTGGCGTCGCTTCAGTAATTTTCTCACCATCGATTTTCACGACAAGACGAAATACGCCGTGAGTACTTGGATGCTGTGGTCCGATATTCAATAACATTTCTTCGGTACGCATCATCGGTTACACCTCCACGTCGTGTTGTTTATAGTCTTTACGTAGCGGATAGCCAATCCAATCGTCTGGCAACATGATACGTGTCATATTCGGATGATTCGTAAACGTAATGCCAAGCAAATCAAATGTTTCTCGCTCCGGCCAGTCCGCTCCTGGATAAAGTGGTGTAATCGAAGGAATCACTGCTTCTTCTCTGTCCACTTTCACCTTTATTGCAGCGGTATATTTTTTGCTGAATGAAAATAGATACACAAACACTTCAAGATGTGTCATAAAATCTGTACCATGTAATTCATGCATCGAATCAAATGCAAATTCAGCGTCTGTTTTCAAAAGTTTAATAGCTTTATAGTAATGTTCTGGTGCCACTTCAATTGTCGGCACTTCTTTGCTGCGACGATTGATTGTTGCACTTATGACACTACTTTCACCGAGTGCTTGTGTGAGCGCCTTTGTCATCGCATCGAGTTGTGGTTGATGCTTTGATGGCGTTTCAGGTTCTTCCGTTGCCGCTACTTTGCTTTCACGCTCTTTTTTTAGCGCTTCAGCTTTTGCCTTTGCTGCTGCGATTTTTTCTTCTTTTGTCATTTCGGTTGCAGGTTGTTCACCTGCTGCTTCACGTTGTTTACGTAGCTCTTCCGCTTTTGCTTTTGCGGCCGCGATTTTTTCTTCTTTTGTTTGGTCTGTTTGTGTTTGTGTTTCTGTTTGTGTTTCGTTTTGTTTTGCTAGTTCTTGCTGACGTTTTCGCTCTGCGACTTTCGCTTTTGCCGCAGCGATTTTTTCTTCGTTCGTAAGCTCTTTTGGCGGAGCATCGTCAGTAAGGCTTTGTACAGCATTTAATGTTTTTTCCTCACTCATTTCAACGTCACCTTCCGCTTCGCTCTTGAATCGTCTTTAATCTTATCTTTTAGTTTGTGTATTCCGTAAATTAGGGCTGCAGGGTTTGGTGGACAACCTGGGATATAAACGTCCACAGGAATAATCTGATCAACACCTTTTACCACTGCGTAACTTTTCACATATGGTCCGCCTGCAGTTGCACATGAGCCCATTGCAATTACCCATTTCGGTTCTGGCATTTGTTCGTACAAACGTTTTACAATCGGTGCCATTTTTTTCGTTACTGTTCCTGAAACAATCATTACATCTGACTGACGTGGTGAAGTTCGGAAAAACGATCCGAATCGGTCAACGTCGTAGTGTGACGAGCCTACGCCCATCATTTCAATCGCACAACAAGCAAGTCCGAATGTCATTGGCCATATTGAATTTGAGCGTGCCCACCCTTTCAATTCCTCTAATGTAATAAAGAAAATATTGTGTTCGAGCTCTTTTAATTCTTCTGGCGAAAGACTTTTCATACTTAAATCCATTTGAGTGCTCCTTTCTTCCACGCGTAAGCCAATCCGATGAGTAACATCACCACGAAGATTAGCATCTCAATTAATGCAAAAAT
>JBOFGC010000339.1:0-1930 GCA_051648945.1 Bacilli bacterium | reverse complement strand
GTATAAACGTTTCTTCTCCCGCCTTCTTTTTACATAATTTGAGAGGATGACGGTTATGGGGAAAAATATCGTAGTTGGTGTAACTGGTGGCATTGCGGCATACAAAGCCGCGTCTATCGTTAGTGGACTCGTTCAACGTGGGCACAGTGTAAAAGTAATTTGTACAGCATCTGCACTACAATTTGTCGGGGCGACTACATTTCAAGCAATCAGTCGTAATCCGGTATATACAGACGTTTTCCAAGAACATGACCCAAGCAAAGTGGGACACATTGACCTAGCTGACTGGGCCGACATCATTATTGTAAGTCCGTGTAGTGCAAACACTGTCGGAAAGCTTGCAGCAGGACTTGCTGATGATATGTTAAGTACGGTACTACTTGCGACAAATGCGCCCGTCTATTTAGCGCTCGCAATGAATGTGCATATGTTCAACAACAAAGCGGTTCAACATAATTTAGTGACGCTTGAGCGATACGGTTATCACTTCATTCAACCAGAAGAAGGTTTTTTAGCATGCGGTTATGTGGCAAAAGGACGGATGGCAGAACCAGAAACGATCATAACGCATGTTCTCAATGATTTTCAAAACAAACAAGCGTTATCCAATAAAGAGTTGCTCGTACTCAATCAACAACATTGTAAAATGAAAAATGAGGACGAAATTACGTATTTCACACGTGAAATCAGTTCAGAAAATGAACAATTGTTATGGGAAATTTTAGAACAAAAAGGAGCAGATGTCACGCATCTTTCTTCTGAGTTACCTCTTGCTGAAGTTGAAGCGGTAATGGGGAATATTGCAAAGGAAACGTACGTGTTTTGTTCAAATAAAATGTATAACGTATTGCATAAGTGTATGGCGAACAATCCGCATATTGTACCGACAATTGTTTCGAATCAGCAAAATGAAGCAACAGCACATCTTCGCCGTTATTCTGTTGATGAAGAACAATTTTGGCATTTACACACAAGCGCTGGAAAACGTACCAGTAACAATCTCGCAGACATTTTAGAATTGTAGGTGAACACAGTGATAGAAAGCAAAGAGTTTGTTACAGTCGTACTCGATACACCTGCCAACAGTTTGGCACCAATCTATGATTACGCCTTACAAAAAGGTGAAGTAACCGTACTGCGTGGTATGCGCGTGCTCGTACCTTTTGGCAATAGCGGGGACATGCTCGGTATTGTCGTTGGAACGAACGTCGTACCGAGTATCGATGTGAGTAAAATAAAGTACGTAAAAGAAGTGCTCGACAAAACACCTGTGCTCACCGAAGAACTTATCGAAATTGGCTATGAGTTGAGTAAACGTACAATTAGTTCGATTGGAAGAATGTTGTTTACAATGATTCCACAAGCACTAAAAATTGAACAAACACGCACATACACTGTAAAAGATGAAGAGTCTTTGCATCAACTTCCATTTGATTTGCAACTGATTTTTGGTGAAACTTCCGTTCAGACAGAAGAACAGTTATTAAAACTAAAAGCGAATCTTAGCGTATTGCGAGAATGTGTGCGAAATGGGTTACTCAATGTCGAAGTGACACCGAAAAATAAAGGTGTCATTGCGTATACAACGAAAGTGAAGATAAAAGATGAACAAGCAGCTCGCGCGTTTATCCAAAGCGCAGATAAGCGTATCATTAAGCAAAAAAATGTCTTAGAACAGTTATTGCAAGGTGATTGGGAACAAAAAAAATTGCTTCAACATCTCGGAATCGGTGTAAGTGTACTCCGAACGCTTATCCAAAAAGGACTCATTGAACGATACGAAGTCGAGCGATATCGGGAGCTCGCCGCTTCTTATATAGAAAATACGAAACCGAAGAACTTAACGGCAGAGCAGAAAATAGTACTAGACAAGCTTGTGTCACAGCTTTCAAGTGGGAGTAAACAAACCTCTTTGCTTCACGGGGTAACA
>JBOFGC010000338.1:0-4362 GCA_051648945.1 Bacilli bacterium | reverse complement strand
CGCCAGGCAACTCCGCTTTCCTGTGGGGCGGCCGTGTGCCTCCTCGTCGCGGGAAAACTGCTCCTGTGGGGTCACACGTTTCCGCCTGATTCCACGGGAGTCTCCGTTGCCTTTCTCCGTACCCTTCATCGATGTGTTGATGATCGCGTTAAAACCTTTTCATACATTGGGTTGTGAAAAAGGCTCGCTCGCGTTCATGATTATGTTCTATGAAGATAATTGGGATACGCGTATCTTTGTATAGAATTGGGGTACTGCGCTAGGCAACTCCGCGTGCCTCCTCGTCGCGATAAAACTGCTCCTGCGGGGTCTCGCTTGGCGGCCTTTCCCGCGGGAGTCTTCGGCGCCTGACTTCACTACCACTTTGCCTGATGTTGAACGCGCGTTAATACTTTTCATCTTTGGGTTGTGAATAAGAAAGGCTTTCGCCATAATTACATTTTACAAAACAAAAAACCACCTTACTCCGAAAGAGTAAAAGATGGTTTTTTGTTTTATTCTTTTTTAGCTGTATATTTTTCAATATATTTCGCTAATTCTTCAAGCTCTTTTTCTGTGCCTTTGAAAACGTTTGCTGGCATTTCGCCACCGCCGTTTACAGCAAATGATTTAATCACACCTGCTGGTACACCTGAACCTTGAAGTGCTGGACCAGCTTTTCCACCTTCAAGATTGTCACCATGACATGACATACAACCACTTTTGTTCAGAATTTCATAAGCTGGCGCTGATGTGTCAAGCTCTTCAACAATGACAATCTTCCCTTGTTCTGCTGCTGCTTTCCAATCATGGTGTGCTACTGCTTCCCATGTTAAATAGAAAATTAGGGCAAAACTGGTTAGCATTAAACCTGTTGCAATTGGTCGTTTCATTGGGCGACGCTCTGGTCCGCGGTCAATGAATGGCGCAAGCATAAGTGCACCAAAAGCAAGACCTGGCATTACGATTGCACCTAAAACGTTGTAATCACCTGAAGCATATGAGTATTTCAATAATTGATATAAGAATAAAAAGTACCAGTCTGGCAACGGAATGTATCCCGTGTCAGTTGGGTCTGCGATACGCTCAAGTGGTGGCGTATGGCTCACCGTCAGAATCATAAAGCCAATTAGAAACACACTACCTACAAGCCATTCTTTCAATAGAAAGTTTGGCCAAAATGCTTCCGTACGGCCAGGATACTCAGAATAGTCTTTAGGAATATTCGGTTTACGACCGTTCACAGCGACACGTGAGTCGCCTACGAATTTCATACCTTTTCCGCGATGCATAAATGTCCTCCTCCTTCTTTACTAGCTATGGCTTATAGTGGACCTGAAATACCTTGTTTACGGATAATTAGGAAATGAGCGCCGATTAAACCAAGTAGTGCACCTGGTAAAAAGAATACGTGAATCGCAAAGAATCGCGTTAACGTTTGTGCGCCGGTAATTTCCGCATCACCTGAAAGTAACGTTTTTACCATTGTACCGATAAATGGTGTTGCTTCGGCAATTTGTAAACCTACTTTCGTTGCAAACAGAGCTTTCATATCCCATGGTAATAAGTAACCTGTAAAGCCTAAACCTAGCATAATAAAGAAAATAAGAACGCCGACAATCCAGTTTAGCTCACGTGGTTTTTTGTAAGCACCTTGGAAAAATACGCGTAACGTATGTAAGAACATCATAACGATAACTACACTTGCGCCCCAGTGATGCATACCACGAACGATTTTTCCGTAAGGTACAGAATTTTGCAAATAATAAACAGATTCCCATGCATTTTTAATATCGGGTACATAATACATCGTTAAAAACATACCTGATAGAATTTGGATAACTGTTACGAAAAATGTTAGTCCACCAAAACAATAAACGAACGCTGAAAAATGGTGTGCTGGGTTTACGTGTTCTGGAACTTCATGGTCCGCGATATCTCGCCAAAGTGGCGTAATATCAAGACGCTCGTCTACCCAATCATAAATTTTGTTCAACATACTTATTTAGCCCCCTTTGGTTTTGCTTTGCCGAGGAAGATGTCACCATTTGGTTTGATCTCCATCTCATACGCATCAAGCGGGGCAGTTGGTGGTGTTTTTGGTACGTTCGTACCGTCTTTTTCGTACATGCCACCATGACATGGACAATAGAAACGATTTTTCTGTTTAGGATCACCATTCCAGTTTACTTGGCATCCTAAATGCTTACAGAACGGTGAAAGTGCAACAACATCGTTTTTCTCATCGAGATACATCCATGCTGTTTTCACTTCTGTTGCTTTTACCCATCCGTCTTTTACTTTAACAGAGAAGTCAAAACGTTGTGGTTCTTTTGTTAGTTTCTTTAAATTTGTTACAGCAACTTTATCTGTTGCAGCTTCCTTTTTAAGAACAGGATCGACTGCGAAACGGATTAGTGGTGTTGTCATTGTTGCTGCCATAAATCCCCCAACCCCCGTTAAGGCGTACCCTAAAAATTGTCTACGTGAAACACTTGGTCGTCCTTCATGATGTGATTTTCTAGACGCATCAAAAGTTTCGGAAGGGTTTGTTGTAGGTTCGAACTCTTTCTCCATTGATTTCCCCCCTTTTAATCAACGGTCCTGCCAGTAGTTTACTGTGTGCAAGGACAATCTAATGATAAAACAAAGACCTTAATAATTCAACAAAAAATTCTTAATATTTTCAATATTCTCTACTTTTCTACTATCCATAACTTTTCTATGTGGGAAATCAGTTCATCCGCTTGTTGACGTAGAAATTGTGGGCGCTGTTCTTCACTTAATCCCTCTACATTTATGTAGGGAAGTGGAAGTATTGTTTGCGCCGTTTGTACGCCAAATCCGCGAACAACTGTGATACATTGCACATAGCGATAGCCTGCAGACTCGCCCTCCTCTTGCCATCTGTTCACACTTTCATGGGAAATTCCATCGAGTATCGGGACAATCGGCAGAACGAACGCGCGACCTTTCAATTGCTGTTCCACAAAGATCACCACGTGTTCTAACTGTTCTTTGCAAGCTGCACTATCCTCATTCCATTTTAAATCAATAGGCATGATTGGAACGATTAGCGTATCAATATACTCTTTGTGAGGTGTAAACGTTGTAATGTCTTCTTTTGTCCACTTCATCTCATCACTTCCATGTACATTTTGTCTGTTGTTACACTTTAATTATGCCACAAAACTGTAACAATTGAAAATATTACGCACAAAATGAAGCCGTTTTTATCGAAAAAGAGAAAACGTATGAACAAAAGGGCAATTCCAGCACCATTTAACACTATTTATATTATTCAAATAAAATATATTGACAAAACTTTGAACGTTGCATACAATCAATTCATACCAACATGCTAGGAATTAAAACTATAGGGGGACTTACATCATGAATTTCTTTACAAAATCATTACTAACAATTACAGCAGCAGGCGTATTACTTACAGGTTGCGCACCAAAAGAAACAACAAAGGAAACGCTTTGGGACACTGTTCAATCAAAAGGTGAATTAAAAGTAGGAACTGAAGGTACATATCCTCCTTTCACATACCATGACGAAAGTGGCAAACTTGTAGGCTTCGATGTTGAAGTTGCACAAGAGGTAGGCAAACGACTTGGCGTAAAAATTACATTTGTCGAAGGCCCTTGGGATAGTTTATTTGCCGGCCTTGATGCAAACCGCTTTGACATGATTGCCAATCAAGTGGGCATTAAACCTGAACGCACAGAAAAATACGATTTCTCAAATGCATACATAGCCTCTTCTGCTGCACTTGTAACCGGCAAGAAGTCAGATATTACATCACTTGCTTCATTAAAAGGAAAGAAAACAGCACAATCTTTAACGAGTAACTATGGTGAAATGGCAAAAGCAAGTGGCGCAGAAATCATTGGTGTTGAAGGATTTGCACAAGCCATCACATTAATTGAGCAAGGTCGTGTAGATGCAACAATCAATGATTATCTAACTGTACTTGATTATCAAAAATCTCAAAGTAATGCAAATATAAATGTTATTCCTTTAGAAGAAGATGCTTCTGAAAGCGGTCTGATGTTCCAAAAAGGAAATGAAGAAATCGTGGATAAAGTGAATGAAGCGTTAGATGCAATGAAAAAAGACGGAACATTAGCAAAAATTTCAGTGAAATACTTTAACGTGAACCTTTATGAGTAAATTAATTGAACTAATTGTAGAAACGTGGCAACCATTTCTTGTTGCCACGTTTCTCTATACGTTACCACTTGCTCTTCTTGCATTTGTAATCGGACTTAGTATTGGTCTTTTCGTCGCCATCATCCGAGTAGCCAATGTAAGTAGTACAAAACCAGCGCTCATTTTTATTCAAAAACTGTTACAATTCGGCGCAAAAATATATTT
>JBOFGC010000337.1:0-2326 GCA_051648945.1 Bacilli bacterium | reverse complement strand
GTCTCAATCACGCTTAACTTTTAATGCCAAAACTTCTACTTGTGTTAAGTTCGTCGCTTGTATGATTGTACTAATTTCTACACCTAGTGCAAGCAGTTTTTTTGCTGTTTGGATATTCGCTTCTTTCTTCCATACACCCAATAATTGAAATGCAAAAGTGTGCTTTCCTAACGTATTTATAAATATCAGGTTAAAGACCATACTCTCAGCACTAATAATCTAAATATGTTGGAAGTACATATGCTATCAACAATTTATTTGTACGGAGAGAAAACTCAACCATATATCTGAAGTGAAATAAAAACTCTTCTACATCACTAAACTTCTTATTTCCTTCTAACGAGGTAATTATTGTAGTACACTTTACAAATAAATCTTTTAATTCTTCACTTTGAACTACCCCCACTTAATTTTTTAACAAAAATTTGAAGTGGGGGATTCCTACGAACACCCTCCTATCGGAGAGTTTTTTAGTAGGCTATCCCCGTCGCACCGACGGTTTCACAAATGAAGCAAGGGATGTTAGACAGCTAACGCCAAGGCTTTGATATTTTTACTTGCGTTTACATCGGCATTATCTGTGTGTCCACAAGACTGACAGACAAACGATGCTTGCGACACACGATTCTGTTTAGCAACGTGCCCACAGGCGTAACAACGTTGCGATGTGTATTTCGGGTTTACAAGAACAAGTTTCTTTCCATACCATGCGCACTTGTAGGCTATCATGGCGCGAAATTCTGCCCAACTCACCTCACTAATGGCTTTCGCAAGGTTGGGATTCTTCTGCATGTTTTTTACTTTCAAATCTTCCATACCGATAATGTCGTGGTTTTTGACTATTGCCGTAGAGATTCTTTGTAAGTAATCGACACGACCATTCACAATACGTGCGTGTAATCGTGCGACTTTGACGCGTTGCTTGTGCCAATTCGCGCTTCCTTTTTCCCTGCGGGATAAGATGCGTTGTGCTTTGGAAACTTTTTCTTCGAGGGAACGAAAGAATTTTGGATTCTCATACGACTGACCTTGCGAAAGTGTGGCAAACTGGGTTAGTCCCATATCAATGCCAACAGAAACGTTTGTTTTGGGTAATGGTTGCACTTCCACCTCCGTAAGCAAGGCGATGAAATATGTTCCACTCGGCGTTCGTCGAATCGTTGCTCGTTTGATGACACCTTGCACATCTCTCGACTTGGCGTAACGCACAAGACCGAGCTTTGGAAGTTGAATATGGGTATCTGTCACTTTGATGTTCCCGTTCGTATATTTCGTCGTGTACGACTGCACAGGATTTTTCTTCGACTTGAACTTTGGCTTGTCGTTCTGTTTTTTGTAGTACCGTCCATAGGCGTCTGCGACGTCTTCAACGGCAGCTTGCAGGGCGATGGCATCCACTTCTTTTAACCACAGATGGTGTTGCTTTAATTGTGCCACCGACTTGATGGAAGCTATTTTATTAAAGTACGTGCTTTTGTATGTGTTTTCTGTCAAAAAACCTTGTTGCACAAGTTCGTTGACGCATGACCAAACCGCTTCTTCTTGACGTTGGCGTCCAAGCACGTAATTGGCGACAAAACGTGCACACCCAATGGTTTTATTGATACGTTCACACTGCTCTTGATTGGGGTACAAACGAAACTTAAACGCTTTCTTTACAAGCATACGTGTCCTCCTTTCTTTCTCCTCTTTTGTACTATACCACGGCGTTTGCTTTGCGGACAAACGTTGACACATGGTTTGGCTTACGCCAAACGCCCATTCATCCCGCCACTTAAAACTGGGCTGCGCCCTTCACGTTTTTGAAGTGGGGGTGTTCTGGGCGGTATTGATAAATATTATCAGCTAACACAAACTGAATTTCCATTTTAACTAACTCCATTTATTTCCATTAATCCAGTCTGTTTAAGAAATTGCCCATATCCTCTTTTAGTACAATCACCGATAGGACAATTACAATGAACCAAATCAGAATACGGACGATTAATGAAATTTCTTTATTATTATTCTCAATCTCATTTTGCATCTCATTAATAGCTTGCACTCCCAGAAGAACTACGATCCCTCCTTCAATCCAACCACTAACTCGCGCTCCCCAAACAAATGTTATGCTATAAAACATAAACATTCGTAATAAAAGACGTGAGAAAAACCTAAAACACATATATACTTTTTTCATGTTACACCTTTACCTTAATAAGTTCTATACTTCCATGTATACCCATAAATGAAATATCCTGATATTAACCCCGCGTCCACAGCCCAAAATCCTGGACTTACTAATCTTAACATCATTGCTTTAGCTCCATACTTCATACCTGCTTTT
>JBOFGC010000336.1:0-2524 GCA_051648945.1 Bacilli bacterium | reverse complement strand
CCGTCACTGTTTTGCATGTGCAGTAGCCACGCCTTCGCTTTATGAAACACTTCGGGCTCTGTTAATGCAGCATCTTTACCAAGCGCACGCAATACTGCACTTGTATCATCCACATCAGGGACGAATGTATTTGCTTCTGAAAATCCAAATCCACCAGGAAGGGCATCGGGCGCATGTACGTGCCAATCCCCCATTCGGAAATGCTGTTGTGAAACGAGATACTCACGGGCGTTTTGAATTTCTTTACGTAACTTTTCACGGTTGAATGTAGCAAGTGCTTCCGTAAGTAATGCGGTGTCCCATATTTCAGAAGGTGAGTTTTGAATGCAACTTTTTGAATGATCAAAATGCCAAGTGTATTGTTTAATGCCTTTTAGTAATTTTTTAAAAAGTGATGATGTACGGGGCGTTCCGACAGCGAGTTCTGCAAAGGCGTACATTAAACTGCAACTCACATAGCCATACAACAAGCCGTTTTCTTCTTTTCGTTCGCGTAATTTTTTCATTATAGTATCAACGGTACTCAAAGATTCCCGAGAAAGATTGTCCATTAGTCGTTTTTCTTCGTTGCTTGCATTTTCTACAAAATTTTTAAACCAATTTTCATCCTCAATTCTATATGTAGTTAGGACTTCTGTAAGTGCTTTAGGAACGGGAAATGTTGTTTTGAATTTTTTGTTCCAACAGACGAGCATTGGTAACGAATGAATGCGCGCGTAGTTACTTACGTTATACATACTCAGTGAATGATTCTCAGGGAGCGTTGCCCAAACGAGTGGAAATGGTAATGCAGGATAGGAAAGTGCGCCAATGGCCATAAGGAAGAACTGGACGATGAAGTGTAATTTTCCCTTTTGATGTGCTAACAACCACTTTTTACTTTTTTGGATGACGCCACTTTGCTCGTTATACTCTCCGCTAAGAAGCAGTGCACTGTAACAAAACATCGTCTCTGAATAATTCCCCTCTATTTCATCGGGATAACATCGCCAACTGCCATTACTTTGTTGTTTGGACACGATATTTTCCGTCATTTGTTTCATCCATTTTTTATTTTCGATAGCGAGTGCACGTAATAAAAAAATCGTCCCACATTCTGTCAACAAATTCCCTTCGAAACAAAATCGAAAAGCGCCATCTGGACTTTGTTTAACGAGTAACTGTTGCACAGTATTATCTAGCCAATTTCGTAAGTGTTTTTTTTGTATGCTCATTTCTCTCACCTCCCTATATGTTTATGAAGGTACATGCAAAAATAGAGATAAAATGCGTGTCGTACATCCGTAGTTTTTGTTGATAATCAAAACAAAAAGTTCCTCTAGACAATGACCTAGAGGAACTTTTTGTTCAAGCATTCTTTCATTAGTACGTAATACATTTATTTTTGTGTTGCTTTCCATTTCTCAGCATATTCTTTAAACAATTCATTAATTCCTTTACCGATTTGTACATACTGCTCGTCTTGTAAGTTTGCAAGCGATACACGAATTGACCAGTCTGGACCACTAAAGCCACTACCATTTAAGAGGACAATGCCGTATTTTTCAGCTAGTTCGAATAAGAATTCTAACACATCGTGCTCAGCTTTCAAATATTCAACAAATTCTTCGCCATACTTTAATTTCGCCCATACTAACAAATCATACTCATTGTAATATGATGCACTTAACTTATCGTTTTTCATTGTTAAGCCTTCTAAATTATCATAAACAAGCTTATTACGTTTCACACAAATATCTTTCGTTTGTTGTTTGTACTTGTCTTCTGTATCAAGTAGTGCAAAGATAGAGAAAAATGCCATTTGTACTTGTTGTGGCGTAGAAAGGCCTGCTGTATGATTTAACGCAACTTGTCTGCTATCTGCAACTAAGCGGTCAATAAACTGAATCTTTCTCGGCTCCGTCGTCAATGCACTATAGCGCTTGTCTAATTCAACTAATATACTCTCATCTAACTCTTTCAGTAATCGGTCATATACATTATCGTGTGCTAATGCAATTACACCTAGTCTCCAACCTGTTACACCAAAGTATTTAGAGTATGAGTATACGCCCAACGTATTGTACGGCATTGTTACCATTAATGATTTGAAATCATCGACGAACGTTCCATATACATCATCTGTAATAATTAATAAGTTAGGATTCTTTTCTTTTACAATTTTTTGCAGATATTCAATCGATTCCGCATCTAATGCAACAGAAGGTGGGTTGCTTGGATTTACAATACATACCATTTTAATTTTCGGATCTGCAAGTTTATCCAATTCTTCTTTTGGATACTGCCACGTATGTCTTCCTTCTACATTTAGTTCTGATGCGACAACCTTTGTAACATTAAAATCAAACGTAGATAACTCAGCAATTTCTAGGTACGGCGTAAAAATTGGAACCATAAGAGCAATATCATCGCCCTGACTAAGTAGTTTATTTACCATGAGTGTGTCAAAGATGTAGCACATTGCTGCTGTTCCACCTTCTACAGAGAAGATATCATGACTTGTTTCCCCTGTTAATTTTCCACC
>JBOFGC010000335.1:0-3768 GCA_051648945.1 Bacilli bacterium | reverse complement strand
TTTTCATCAAAGAAAACACTACCTGAATCCGGTGACTCGAATCCTGCAATTGTACGAAGAAGCGACGTTTTGCCAGAACCAGATGGTCCGAGAAGAGCAACTAAATCTCCTTGAGCAATGTTTAAATTTATATCTTTTAACACATTCTGTTTTCCATAGCTTTTGTTAAGACCTGTTAAATTAATGTTCATCTTGTTCTACTCCTTTCGTACTTGATGCATATTTCTTTTCTACAAACTTTTTCAACACAAGCGCAAAAATTCCAAAAATACTCATGAGAGAACTGATTGCAAATGCATCGGTAAATGCATATTCATTATATAGAATCTCGATAAAGAGCGGCATTGTGTTCGTTTTCCCTTCAATATGCCCACTCACGACGCTCACTGCGCCAAACTCACCAATCCCACGTGCAATACTCAACGTCGCTCCATACAATAATGCCCAGCGAATGTTCGGAAGTGTTACACGCAAAAATGTTTGCCAACCTGATGCCCCAAGTGCCACAGCAGCTTCTTCCTCTTCATTTCCGAGTACATTCATAAGTGGAATCAACTCACGAATAATGAGCGGCAACGTTACAAAATGCGTTACGATTACAATGCCAGGAAATGAAAAAATGACATCGATATTTAACCACGCAATGGCAGATGAAAATACGCCATATTTTCCGTACATTAAAACAAACATAAAGCCGACAATAACAGGTGAAACGGCAAAAGGTAAATCTAAAAGAGTTAATAGAATACTTTTCCCCCGGAAGGAGAATTTCGTTAATGCCCATGCCCCTACAATACCAAACACTAAATTAAGGGGTAACGTTAACGCAACAACGACTAGCGTTAGTAAAATACTGAGAAGTGCTTCCTTACTTGATATGGCTTGGAGATAGTCTCCAAGGCCACTTGAAAATGCACCAAAAAATATTGAAATTAATGGTAGTATTAAAAACAAACCAACAAACCCTACCGAAAGTGCAATTAAGCTATATTTTACCCATTTCGGTTCACTCGTCGTCCGGGAAGTTTTTGATTCTTTTTTATCGTACTGTACACTAACGCCTCCAGCCATTTCCTTCCCTCCTATCTAATTATTAGTTTTATTCCAACGACTACTATAGCGCTCTAGTAAATTAATGCTAAGTAAAATTAAAAAACTCACTGTAAGCATAACGACAGCAACACTACTCGCTCCTGCATAATCAAACTGTTCTAATTTCGTCATAATAATAAGGGGCGTTATTTCCGTCTTAAAAGGAATATTTCCTGCAATAAACACAACCGAACCATATTCACCAATGGCACGTGCAAAGGAAAGTGCGAAGCCCGTTAATATCGCTGGAAATACATCTGGAAAAATAACGCGTCGTATCACTTGCCAACGTGTTGCGCCTAAACTTGCAGCCGCTTCTTCCGCTTCTTGATCAAAACTCTCAAGAACTGGCTGAACCATCCGAACGACATAAGGAAAACCGACAAAAACAAGACATAAATAAATACCGACTTGCGTATACGCAACATCAAACGGTAAAATCGAACCGATTAATCCATTATTTGCGTAAAGTGTCGTTAAGCTGATTCCCGCAACTGCAGTAGGTAACGCAAATGGTAAATCAATGAAACTATCTAACACTTTTTTAAACGGAAACTCATACCGAACGAGTACCCAAGCAATCATTGTTCCTACGACTACATTTGTTAATGCCGCAGCCAAGCTTGCGCTAAAACTTAGATAATAACTTGCCACAACTTGTGGACTTGTAATTGTTTTCCAAAACGCTGTAAAATCACCGAGCGCCATAAAATAGATTAAACTAATTGGGACAACAATCATGATAAACATATACAACGTTGTAAAGCCAATTGTTACTTTAAATCCAGGGATACTGTGTTTTCGCGTAAACATTTTCATCACTACTTTCTACTCGTTATCGCATCAAACTGCCCACCATCAGCAAAGTGTATTTCATTAAATGTATTCCAACCGCCCCATTGGTTAATATCGTATAAAACAGGGAGTTTCGGGAAATTTTCACTATGTTTTTTTGCTACTTTCTCATTCACAGGACGAAAGTGATGGAACGCAATGACTTCTTGTGCTTTTTCTGTGTATAAGAAGTTAACAAAAGATTGCGCTTCTTCTTTCGTACCCTTTTCTTCTACAACGGTATCAACAAACGAAACCGGCGTCTCTGCTTTCACACTGACGGATGGAATAATCATTTCAAATTCATTCTCTGGAAACGTCTCTAACATCATCAGCGCTTCTGCTTCCCAAGTTACGAGCACATCACCAAGTTCTCGTTCCGCGAATGTCGTCGTACTCGCTCGTGCACCCGCATCGAGCACTGCCACATTGTTGTATATTTTGCTTAAAAATTCTTTTTGTTCTCTATCAGTCATATTTTCATGGTTGGCGTAGGAAAAAGCGGCTAAATAATTCCAACGTGCACCACCACTACTTTTGGGGTTTGGCATAATTAGTGACACATCTTTTTTAACTAAGTCATCCCAGTCTTTAATCTGTTTAGGATTGTCTTTACGAACTACAAAGCAAATCGTCGAATAGAAAGGGACACCATTATTTTGGCTACGTTCGCTCCAATTTTCTGCAATTAATCCTGCTTTGGCAATTCGGTCGATATCAAACGCTAAGCCGAGTGAAACAACATCCCCTTCAAGCCCTTGAAGCACAGAACGCGCTTGCTTTCCACTGCCTCCATGCGACGCAATCACTTCTACTTTGGCTTTCTCTTTCTCTAACCATTGTTTTGACCACATATCACCAAGGTCTTGATATAACGTCCGTGTCGGCTCAAAAGAGACAATCAATAACTGTTTATCTTCTTTTATTAAATTAGCAACAAAAAACCAACCAGACAACAGCACGATTCCAAAGATAATTGCTCCTCTTTTCATAAAAAGCCCCCCTTTTTGCTTCCTTCAACTTAAATCCGATTAATTCACTTGGATATTCTTTTTTTATAATATTCCAAACAAAAAGAAAAGTCAATTCAGATAGTTTGCAATTTTCTAGCGGCGTACTTTTCAACAATCACTTTACTATAAGCCAAAAAAAGAGATTGCCCATAAATCACAGGCAACCTCACATCCCATCCCTAATCACAAGTATACAAACTTTACTACAAAAACACAAAAAAATAATTATATTTTCTTAACTTTCTTTTTACTTCGAGCGTGCTTTCGCTAATTCGATTAATGAGTGTAAATTTTCTCCTTCATACGGATACGTTGCTGCGCCAACTTCAAGACTGTCCACCAATACTTGCTTTGCAATTAACTCTGTAAAACGTTTTTTAATCCGCTTAATTAATGTCTCAGCATTTTCAATAGACATAACCCCTATCACAACAAATCCGCCGAGACCCTCATTACAAAAAAGCATATCCATTTTTCGAATTGTGCCCTGTATCGCATTTTTCACTTTATCTCGATACTCATTTCTAAACTTTTCATCGAGCTTTTGAATCTCTTCTGAATGGGATGATGTGATAAAAAAAATAACAACTGAAGAAGCTTCACGTTCTGCAAATCCTTTTAATATATCAAACACTTCATCAGCACACGCATCATCACATACTTCATTTTTCTTTGTTGGATTATTTTTTCTTTGATCGAGGAAGTTACCAATCAACATAAAGACTGTCAATTGAAAAACATACAGACAAAAACCGATTAAAAACTGTGATGGCGAATATTTTAGAAACTCCGTTAATTGTTTTTGAAAGATAAGATATTCTGAAAGGAC
>JBOFGC010000334.1:0-2551 GCA_051648945.1 Bacilli bacterium | reverse complement strand
AATTACGATTACGGTCGAAGACATCGGTATGGGAGAGCCAAATGCACCGATTTTAGTGAACAACTTAAACGCAATGCGCAAAGAGTTTGATTATGCAGATGGCGACCGTCCGATTTACTTTATTCATGCGGTTCGTTACCTTTGTGAATGTCAAAAAGACCGTTCAAGCGATTTGTTGAAAAATATCATTATTAAAGGTTTTGCTATGGGAAGCGTTCCTGAAGTGCCTGATTTTGCACTTGATAAACATACAGTGCGTGGTGCTGCGATGGGACGAGACAGTTTCCACTTTTTAAATGAAGCGTCAAAAGTAATTCCACAATTACCAGTAGACAATGACTACAAAGAGCGTTACAACAAAATTTTAGAAGTGTACAAGCCAGAAAACGCAGTTCCTTCAGCGTTCAAATACAATCCTTGGCAAGGATAAGAAGTTAATGCTGGGTGGGAGATAAAACTTCCGCCCTTTAAATGAAAACTAAATAGATAAGCATAAGAAAAGAGGGGCAACAAAATGGCAAACAACACATTTTTAAACAAACTCGATTCGATCCTATCTCCAATCGGTAATCGTATAGGAAATCAACGACATTTAAAAGCAGTATCTACAGGAATGATGGTATTACTTCCGTTAATCGTTATTGGCGCATTTTTCTTAATTATTGCCAATCCACCGATTAATCCGGAACTTGGAAGTGCCGACTCAGCGAACTTTTTCACATCGTTTCTTTTAAACTGGAAAACGTGGGCGACTGAAAATTACACGCTTATAACAACACCATTTAACATGACGATGGGACTGTTTGGTTTAATGAGTTCTTTTGCAATTGCGTTCGCACTTGCTGAAGAATATAAAATGAAGAGTGTAATTTCTGGATTTATTTCAATGGCACTGTTTTTCATGGTGGCAGCACCGCAAATTGATGGTGGTATTGCAACGACATTTATGGGCGCAGACGGATTATTCGTAGCTATTATTGTAGCGCTCGTTAGCGTTGAAATCACACATCAAATTGAGAAACGCAATTGGGTTTTTAAATTTCCAGATAGTGTACCAACTGCTGTTACAAGTTTCGTAAACTCGTTATTACCCGTTTTTGCAAACATTGTCATCATTTATGGACTAAATATTGTCTTAGTTACTACTATACAAAAAACATTACCTGAGAGTATCATGTCATTACTCACACCTGCATTTGGTGTAGTAGACAACATTTGGGGATTTTTACTTATCTTAACGTTTTCTAATATACTATGGATTTTTGGTGTGAACGGGACGTCGATTGTGTTCCCAATTTTATTCACATTAGGCATTCAAAACACAGGCATTAACGCAGAACTTGTTGCTGCTGGTCAAGAACCAACGAACTTAATGAACTTACAAATGTTCCGATATGCCATTTTAGGTGGGGCAGGAAATACGCTCGGGCTCATAATTCTCATGTGGCGATCACGCTCAACACATTTACGAACGCTCAGTCGTGTAGCAGCGGTTCCTGGAATTTGCGGCATAAACGAACCGATTATTTTCGGAGCACCGGTAATTTTCAATCCAATTCTCGGTATCCCATTTATTCTTACACCTATTGTAACAGTTACACTCGGCTATTGGGTACAAAAGCTCGGCTTTGTAACACCAGGACACATCATTGATCCATCGTTCACGCCGTTCTTTGCTGGTGCATATCTTTCAGCACTTGATGTGATGAATGTTGTCTTTGTACTCGCTACCGTTCCAATTAGTATGTGTATATACTATCCATTTTTCAAGATTTTTGAAAAGAATATACTTGAACAAGAACAATAAGAAAAAGCACCATGTGAAGATTCACATGGTGCTTTTTTTTTTTTTGATTAGAAAACATCTTTGAAGTGAAACTTTCCATCTGAGCCATAAAATTCACTCTTATCTTTTTCGAAAATAAATATATGTTCGATATCTTCATTCGTTTGTTTTTTTGGAATTTCGATATAGGATTGAATTCGATCATCAGATGTGAAAAGTACATACTGTTTATCGTCACGCACTTTGATATTCAAATCATTATAATAATAACGTCCATCATTGATCTCTGTCCATCCAATAGGGTGGTCTTCTACAATGATAATCGTGTTAAAATTCTTCCTTACAAGTTTATTAAAGTCAATTAGTTTATTATCAGCGATTAGTTGAAGCGTCTTTTTCTCAAGTGTTACATCGTGCTCTGGTGGACGCATTTGAAACAGGAAAAACCCACCAACAGCAACCCCAATCGTTATACAAGCAATCATTAATCGTTTAATCATAGTTTTTTTCATTTTCATCCCCTCCGTACACCTATCATACAAAAAACTTATGAAGGAGAACGAAAGAGATTATGAAGGAATTCTTAAGATTTTTCAATTTCACAACCCATGAACGCGAGCGTAGCTTTTTTCACAACCCATACATGAAAAGGTTTAACGCGACCAAGACACTTCGTTGAAGGGTACGGAGACAGGCAACGTAGACTCCCGTGGAATCAGGCGGAAACGTGTGACCCCACAGGAGCAGCTTTTCCGCGACGAGGAG
>JBOFGC010000333.1:0-3159 GCA_051648945.1 Bacilli bacterium | reverse complement strand
GACTACTTTTTTTGCCACTAAATCACCCCTAATAGTAGAATACACTCCTTCATTTTACAACAAATGACAGAATTTTTGAATTTAAAACAAAGAAAAAACCACAAGAAATCTTGTGGTTTCATTTACTAACGTCTGGTTGTTTCGGGCTTGATGTCGGGCGCTTTCTGTCCATGTTTTTCTTAACATCACGACTTTGCATCCCAATATGGTTCGGTACAAAGGATTGTGGATGCTTTTTTGGATTACTCATATACAATCACCTCGTGAATAGTATACCCATAATAACCTTGATTTACTTTTTTTCAACAACAACTTCCGTTTGAGCATTGCGTTCTTCGATTTTTCGATCGATTTCCTTAATCGCGTGGACATCGTCGAGCAATTGTTTTTTATTTGCTTCTACTAAAGATTGATACGTTTGGCGTCCTTTTTTGCGCATACAAGTACTCCTTTTAACTGTTTAGTTTAATCATTTTTAGTTTAGTCAAAGTTCAAACATTTCATTCAACTACTTCACTTTTTTAAAGAATACTGCCACAATTGTGGAAATCAAGAATAATATCAGACAAAGTGTAAGGTAAAGTATCACTGTTTCATCTCTTTGCTGAAAAGCGAGGGCAATAAAAGCCCAAACAAACACACTCAAAAATACAATGTCTCTGTACAAACGTCCCCATATAATTGCCCATACACTCAAACCAATCATCGCGCAAATGGTAAAAATTAAAAGGGAACTCTCTACAATAGAACTCAACCATATTGCTATATTGGCAACCGTCGCTACACTTATCCATGCAAAGTATAGTGAAAAAGGGAATGTCCAACGTGTTGTCAACTGTTGGCGCATCAATTCACGATACATAAAGAATAGACTCAACCAAATGACAAGCATCCAACAAACGCTAATTCCGAATGCCTTCGTTCCATAAAAGTAGATCCAACCTGCGTTTGCAATCATATTTATCCAGAACCAAGGGCTAATTACAACCGCCACATTTTTGAGCGTTGCACTCCATTGAAGAATTAACCAAAGTGCAAGGCTGCCATAAATAAGCCCCCAAATAGAAAATGCCCAGTCTGCTGGTCGAAATAATGGATCAATCTCAGCTGTGATTGGCCCAATTTGTCTTCCCCATAAGGTAAAAAAATTCATACATAATACCAAAACAAAAAGAACGATGTTTCCAAATTTCCAAAAATTACGCATTCCTACAACTCCTTTGACTGCTTGTCTACAGAAAGTGTATGCAAAAAAGCGGATTTGCATGAATTAGTTTAGATGTGTTTCAATAATTTTCACCCATTGGTCGTATGTGCGAGCAGCTAGTACTTTTTCTTTAATCGTTCCATCATTCATAATAACATAGGAAGTTGGGAGTGCTTGAATTTCATAGAGTGATGAAATATCTGATTCTTGATCGAGTAAGACAGGAAAATTCAACTTGTTTTCTTCAACAAATGGTTTTACTGCTTCTTTATTTCGTTCCATTTGCGTCCAGTTTACTGCGATAATTTCAATTCGTTCGCCGTACTTTTCTTTTAGTGCATTGAAAGCAGCAAATTCTTCCTTGCAATTTTCACACCACGTTGTCCAAAAAGTGAGAATTTTTATTTCGCGATTATATAAATCTAAATTTGTTACATCTCCATCTAACGTTACTGCTTCAAACGTTGGTGCTTTCATTCCGTTTTGAAGGCCTGATTGCTGTGTGACTTCTTTTACTTCGGGTTGTTTCGTACTAAAATATGCGATGCCGGCAATAAGACCAAACACCGTAAGTGCGATAATGATGATTCGATTATACATTTGTCCCCTCTTTTCGGCGTTTTCATCATTGTACCGATTATTCTGTTATTTTACAAATTTGAAGAAAAAAGCGAACACGTATTTATCGTTGTGTTCGCTCATTTTAAAATGACGTTTTTCCCTGTGTATTTCGCTTTGTAAAGTAGCGCATCCACTTCTGCAATATTTTCCTCAATCGAATTATGATTCCCACGCGCGACTCCACCACTAAAACTAATTGGCGTCGTATCCTCAAAACAGACATCATACAATTGTTTCCGAATAGAATTAAGTCTGACAAACGCTTCCTCGCAATTTATATGTTCATAAACAATGACAAACTCTTCTCCACCAAAACGCATCACCCAATCATTTGAGCTACACCCTTCGATGAGTCTGCTAGCGACAAATTGCAACACTTTGTCGCCAAACAAATGGCCAAAGCGATCATTTATTTGTTTAAAATTATCGATATCAATGATTGCGATGCTAAATGGCGTTTTATTTTCTAGTAATTGTGATAGTTTTTCATAGCCTGATTCTCTCGTATATGCATTGGTTAAATAATCGATTTCGTGCATTTTTTTCAATTCGACTTCACGTTGCCGTCTCATTTTAATTTCAGCGTTTAAACGAATGACGAAAATGACTGAGCAAACAGCAATTAATGCGAAAAACAGCATAACGAGTAAAATTTGACGATTTTGCGTAACAGTCTGTTCAACAATTAAAGACTTTACCTTTAGTTTCGCATCCGTCAATTGATCAGATATCGTGACGAGTGACGATAAAATGCTCTTATTCGTTTCGATATATTCTTCATCATTCATAATTTCAAAATAACGTTTATAATAGGTATTAACATCTTCAATAAGTAAGACATCTCGTAAGCCGACAAGTTCTAGCGATAGAAATTTGTTTTCATTCGCAATTTCAATCCCTTTTCTGTAATAGTCCAACGCACTAGTTTTGTCGTTTTTTTCTAAATAGTAATTGGCATATGTATAGTACGTATAAACAATATTAGCGGTATCACCAAGAGCGAGGAAATAGTCTCTAGCTATCCCTAAATCTGAGAGTACACCATCGAAATCGTCGTTCAACATCCGCGTAATCGCTCGGTTCAAATAGACGGCGTCAATGGTGTGCATGCCATACTGTTTGTCGAGTTGCGCGGTTACTTTGAAAAACAAGTCGACAACGTCTGTCGCACCATCTTTATCATTCGTATGAATGGCATACTCCATAAACGTATAGAGTACATATTCTCGGTAACGCAAACCCTCCATTTCAAGAATATCGAGATTTTTTATCTCAGAATAATACTTTTCTGCTTGTTCCATTAAATCGAGCTGAACATATATATCTAACAT
>JBOFGC010000332.1:0-4989 GCA_051648945.1 Bacilli bacterium | reverse complement strand
ATTTGTACGATGTTAGTAAATTCACGATCTCCCGCTGGGTAACTCAACTAGAAGAAAAAGGCTATATAGCTACTTTTATCCAGTATAAAAACGGCACGAAACAGATTCAAGAAAGACGAATCTATATCGGCACCTATTGCCAAAAAGAGCAAGAACCTATTGACGAAAATGACAACACCTATTGCCAAAAAGAGCAAGGGCCTATTGCCAAAAAGAGCAAAGATAATAATACATTTAATACTACAGTTAATAATACATTGAATAATAATATAGTTGAGCAAAGCCCAACTTCTCAAAAAACAATGGTGTACAAAGAAATTATCGACTACTTAAATCAATGTGCTGGTACTAACTACCGGCACACAAGCAAAGCTACTCAAAGACTTATCGATGCACGATTAAAAGAAGGTTTTACAGTCGATGATTTCAAAGTTGTTATTTACAAAAAATGTCTTGATTGGAAGGGTGATCCGAAATGGGAAACATTCTTACGAACATCAACGCTTTTCGGAAACAAGTTTGAAATTTACTTAAATCAAAAAGAAAAACAAATGACGACTGCACATATGAGCGTAGATCATAATTTTA
Organism: Bacilli bacterium; assembly: GCA_051648945.1. Taxonomy (GTDB): domain Bacteria; phylum Bacillota; class Bacilli; order JBOFGC01; family JBOFGC01; genus JBOFGC01. The sequence goes on along the minus strand of JBOFGC010000332.1, from coordinate 4,401 downwards.
TGGATGATGCGTTTTAAGAAGGGGATGATAACACATGACACAAGAGCAATTTGTAAAAGCAATCAATTATCTTTGTAGTGTTTACAAAAATTATGACGGTTCCCAATTCGGCCTTACTGCTGATGAGATGAATGTTTGGTACAAGATGTTAGGTCAAACAGAATTAAGAGTATTTCAGTTTGCAACACGAGAACATATGCTGAATATCAGTAAACCGCCAACAATCGCAAGTCTGAACCAGATGATTAAGCAAGCGATGGAGCAAGCAATAGAAATTGTAAACGTTGATGAACAAGCCGACTTCATCATTTACAAAGCGACTAAGCGATTTTCACCAACATACAATCCAGAAAAGTGGAAACAATGTATTGAAGCGCGCTATGGACAAGCAGTAAGAGAAATCGCCGAAACATTCATGCAAGATATCAAAATGAGCAATGACAGCAATGTTGGCCATATTCGATTCAACTTAAAAAAATCACTTGAAACATTCCATGCTCGTAAAACAAACGAACAACACTTAGCGCTCACAAATACAAACTATGCAGCACTCGAAGATAAATTCAATGAGATGAGAATCGGACTACAAATGGAGGGAATTGCGTATGACGGATTTACTCCAGACGCTTAAGAGCTTTGAAGATGGAACAGTCATCACAGTCACAAACGGCTTAGATGCTAGGAAGTACAGACGTAGGAGCAGGATATTTAAAAAAACAAATGCGAAGGCAACTGCTATTGCTAATTTGTTCGCTGGATATTACGTCAAAAGCGTACAAGGGACAAAAGTAATCATAAAAAAGGAGTAAAAACAATCAGAATGGACTGGCAAATTGGAGAGGACGGTATTTACAATGTTTAAAATCATAACAACAAAGCAACATGCAGCAACAATTGAAGAAAAACACTTAGCAGAATCGCTAATCAAATCGCAAGCAGAGCAGATCAGCAGATTGCGAAACCTAGTTACAGAACAAATTTTAGATTTGGAGAAGCTTAACGGCGAGAATCAAGCATTGCACCAAGAGTATGGACGAATCCAAGAGCTTTTTAGTGAAGTAAGTAAGAATCTTGAAAAACACCAACAAAAAAATATCGCATTGGAACAACTAGCTGATTGCAATAAAGCAAAAATCATTGAACTAACAATTGAAAACGAGCGAATGCAGGAGCTAATGCCAACAATTCAGAGCGTGTTAGAGACAATGAACAAGTATAAAACAATTGCTATTAACAATCGAATGATGCTTGATTACAAATATTATGGGAATCGACTCGGCAAGTTCGCTATTTACAATCAGCTACCACTTTACGAAAAGTGGCATAGTGAAAAATTAGCTGAGTTAGAGGCAGATTGCGAAAATGCAATTTGAAAAAGCTATTTAAATCGTTTCTAAGGGACGAAAAGGAAAAAACGAATAAGGAGTAATGAAATGACTAAAAAAGAGTATTTAAGGGGTATAAAGTTGCTACATGAGCGTTTTTCAACATTTGATGACAAGACATTAAGCGTGTGGCACTTAAACAAGCGAGAAATTGAGAAATTATATGCTGAATCGCACACGATAAAATTTGCAGACTACGCAAAAGTGTGTATCGAACTAACAAAACAAGAGCGACCGCCAACTTTAAAACGCATCAAAACGCTTTTAGGAATACGTGATTGTATTCCAGGGCAGATGGAACTGGGGGTGTAGTCATGTTGGTGAAAGATGTCATTAGCAAAATAAATTGTAAAATGCACCTGTGGATCATTACAAGAAGTGGTGATTTGAAACTGATTGCAAACGAGCAAATAGCGAAAGAAGCGCGTTTCGCAGATTATGAAGTCGTTGCGATTGACAATCAGCTACCTGTTCCAGGAATTGGCTTGCTAGTCAAAAAAGCAGCTACGAAAGGAGTTGTCAGCAATGAACATAATTGATGAACTCAATGCACAGAAGAAAACACGTAAATATGCAATATGTCGAGCGCTTGGGTGTTTGTCTGAAATCGAATTTGGCGAGGGATGTGTCGAATATGATGATTATATATTTTGTTCATGCGAATGTGCGCACGAATTTATCCTAGACAAAGCGTATGAATACGTGAATGAAATTGAATTAGATGATTCCCACGAACTAATCGAAGAAGATGGGTATAACGTGACAGAAGATCAAATGAGACTAGAATTTTAAGGAGAACAATCATGAACAAGTTAGAACAAATTATCAACGGAATTGAAGAAGAGAAGAAATTTGTAATGGAAAATTATTTTATGAGTGAAGAACGACCAGGCTTCACTGAATACAAACAGGTCCAGGCGCAAATGTTCGCATTTGATACGGCATTGACAGTTATTGCAAAATTAACAAACGAAGAAGATGTTGAAGCAATCGAAGAAGATGATGAAATCATTGAAGAACAGCAAGCAGAATTAAACGAACAAGCAGAAGCGCTCAAGCAGTTCTTTGGAATTTTATTTGGAAGCAGCGAACAAGACGCGTAAGCGATAAAGGAGAACGTATGATCAATAGAACAACACTAGTAGGACGTATTACAAAAGACCCAGAGTTACGCTATACAGGAAACAATACAGCTGTTTGTCAATTCACTGTAGCGGTCAATCGCACTTTTACAAATCAAGCAGGAGAACGTGAAGCAGACTTCATTCCAGTTATCGCCTGGCGCAAACAAGCAGAGAACCTAGAGAAATTCATCAAAAAAGGGATGCTCTTAGGAATTGATGGGCGCTTACAAACACGAACATATGAAGCGCAGGACGGTTCAAAGCGTTTTGTAACAGAAGTAGTAGCTGACAATGTGCACTTCCTAGAGTCGCGAAAACAAGAAACGGCACCATTGCCAGAACCAACACCATATTATGATCCGAATCAAACGCAAGCAGGACAACAACATTCAACGCAAACACAACAGCCTGTATTTGTCGCACAGGAAACAAACATCGAAATTTCTGATGATGATTTACCGTTCTAATTTCAGGTCCGAACAGCTGTTCAGAGTAATCGAAGTAGTTCGAAGTAAAAAACGAAGTGGTTGTTTCCAAGACGGAAATGACCACTGATAAAGAGGAGCAAACAAAATGAATTTTAGTATGAGTAGAACTAAATACAAAGATAAAACAATCATTGAATGGGGAAGGGAATTAGATTTACATCCGCGCACTATTCGCAATCGTCTGAACAAAGGTGATGCATGGGAAGATGCATTGCGCCCTGTAAAAGGAGCAAAAAGTAATATCTCTGGATTTCCCGATGTATTAGCAAGATTAGAAGAGTACGGAAATACTGTTGTGCGCAAAAAAGAAATGCCACTTTTCCGTGAACGATTAGAACAGCAAGGCTATATGATTAGACAAGCAAAGGACGGTTACTTCATTGTAGAAAGTGGTGATAATTATGTGTGGTAGATTAGAAGGGTTGCGCGATAAGATATGTGCAATGGAATCGAACACGCAAAGCGAAATTGCGGAAATTTATAGCTATTCAGGAGAATACGATGTGGAAACGGCGTGGTGGCTTGACGGACAATCAGAGGCGCAGAGAGAGATATTAGCGTTAATTGATAAAGAATTGGAGCGAGAATAATGGATCACTTAGATTTTTTTAAAAACGAATTCGAAGGTTATACGGCATCGTTTCCTGAATATTGTGAATATATGAAAAGGGAGTTCCAAATAGACCCAAGCAGTTTCTTGGGTAGAATTGAGAAACATAAGAAAAACCAAGACGGTCTGCACCTTGGCTTCATCTATAGAGGTGCACAAGTTAAATGCACAATTGAAATTCTCGAAGGTGTTTATGAAACAAGATATATTCATTTCATAAAAATCGAAATTCGTTAGGATGGTAGTTTGATGATGAGAACAGTAGCTGATTTAGTTAATGCACTTGAGAATGATAACACTGTATTTATGATTACGATTAATGGACAGACAATAACGGAAGGCAAAATTGTTTGTGATAACGTGGATGAATTAGATTGGGAACTTGACAACGAAAAAATGTGGTGTAATTGTGAAGATTTATTGCTTTCTGACGTTGTCGAGATTAAGCAAAGTATGAATAGAATGATTGCAATGGATGATGTATATAAAATAGTCACAAATATTTGTGTGGTTTTCTAAAAGGGGAAGAACAATGAAATTTAAACAGGTCGACAACAGCACGATGGTAAACTTGGAAAATGTTGAGGCAATACAGAAGCGGTTTGCTATGCAGCGATATCACATTGCGTACATGCTTGCAGGTAATGCAGAAGTGCATGAGTATTTTGAAACTAAAGAAGACAGAGATAAAGTCTTTCGTTTCTTAATCGATATATTGTGCCAACTAGATTATGCGAATCAAGTCAAATAGAAAGGGTCAAACTTAACATGAAATCACAAGCAGCAATTAAAAA
>JBOFGC010000331.1:0-7044 GCA_051648945.1 Bacilli bacterium | reverse complement strand
TGAGAATTACTAACTCGATCGAATTTCGTACGTCTTCCCCATGCTTCTTGGGAAATAAATACGGCATTAACAGAAAACACTATGATCCATATACAGCTAATCGTGAGAAATGCATAGCGACGTTTAGCAAACAACTTTAGTATGATGAGTGCAGGTAAAATGAAATACAAAAACAAAACGAATGGCAAAATGATGATGAAAATACTTGATAACTCAAATAATCCATTCAAGCTACCTTTTATATCTTCGGGATCATTGGTCATATTTTGAATGACTGCAATGATTAATGTAATCAGTAAAGCTACCATCAATAGTACCCTATCTCTATTCCCTTTCATTTTTCAACACCCCTAAAATCTCCCCCAACAACCGATACGACAAATCTGGTTGGGATAATTGATTTACAGTTCCGGAAAAATGGAGATTCAGTTGTGGCGCGTACCATAAAAAAGCACCACTTAGTCCGGAGTGGCCGATTAGTTCTGGCTGTTTCACGAGACGATTGATAAAATTTGGTAATGTGTAGCGCATGACACCGATTCCATATTGAAGTGGGAAAAATATGCTGCGCCATTCGGTTGTTAAACTTGCTAGACGTTCTTCGCTGAATAATTTCCCTCCCCAAAAGGCTCTACTAAACGAAATTCCATCTTGGTTGTTACTGACAATTCCTCCATCTGCTTTTACAGAGCTCATTGCGAGTGGGATGTGTAATCGCTTTTGCTTAAAACGTAGTGGCAATGTGGGTTCGGGGCTGTTTGTACTGTACATGTAGGTATTTTGTAAGGCGAGTGGTTCGATGATTTGATTTTTCAGCACTTCGTTAAAATCGTTGTCATACACATACTCGATTATCTTTCCTAAGAGTTGAAAGTTCGTATCCGAATAATGACCTTTATCAGGCGGGTTCGGTGTAAATTTTGCTCCTACTTGCTTGGCTAAAGTAATGGCCTCTTCAAAGGATAATTCTCTGTCTTCATTTTGGACAATGTTTTTAAAATGTGTGCTTCCATTCGGTAATTTTCCTCCAAAATAATCTCCGATACCTGAAGAGTGAGCGAGTAAGTGCTTGATTGTTATTTGCTGGGAATAGTCTTTTCCTTTATGTATGTGTAAGCGGTTCATGAGTTTGTCTGAAAAAAACGTTGCGATCCGGTCCTCGGCATGTAGTAAATCTTTATCCATTGCCTGCATAATGAGTGCAGTTGTATATAATTTTGTACTGCTTGCAATAAAGTATGTTGCGTCGTCTTCTTTTTGATAGCTAAAATGGCTATCTCCTGATTCAATTCGTAGACAAATGTCAAATACATCCTTCTTTTTTGATGCCTTTGCAATGAAAGCATCAATCTTAGCATATTGCTCATCTTTCACAGAATTCACCCTCCGTTTTTAATCCTTATAGTAGCCTATTCGTCTTTTTAATGGAAAATCCTTTTTATCCAAGAAATTTTACACTTACTTAACAAAAAACACGCTCAAAATTTGAGCGTGTCCATTTTTTAATACGTAAATACATCCATTTGAATGGTTGCAAGGATAATCGTTTCTGTATAACCTTCACCATTATATTCACCAATACCAGCAACTACACCGAGAACATCAACACTATCCCCTTCAACTGCATTCGTTTCACCGTTGTAGATGAGGTACGCATAGCCACCTTCGTCTAACTCTACTAGCAAAAGTGTCATCATTTCATCATTAACATAATCATCATATTTTGCGTACACATTCCCCGATGTAACGTAGTATCGACCAACATACGGCGTGATATCATAGAGCAAATCATCGGATGTAAAGCTATCGTCTGCATAAGAATAGGCATCCGATGTGTCGATATCGCTATAGCTCCCATTTGAAAACCATTGACTGTTATTGTAAATATCGTCAAAAACGACAGATGGAAAACTTTGATCTTCCCTCGCAACATCATTAAAGACGATTTCAAAACGGCTTGCTTTTTCTTGCGCTAACACATCAGAAAGCTGCGTATTTTCTGAATCCAACGTTTCTTCTTCTGGTTCTTCAATTTCCTCTTCTTCTGAAACATCAGGAGCAACATACTCCGTTTCACCTGATGCTGCTTCCGATTCAACTTCTTGGTCCTCCGCTTGAGAAGCAACGCCTGCAATTCCGATAACACTAGCGAGTAGTTGTGCACTCCCTAGAATCGTGCAACCTAGAATTACTGTACCAACTCCACGTAAAATGGAAGGTTGGAATTTTTTACCAAGAAGTGACGACTGCATACTTACGTTAAAATTTTCTTCCGTAATATCGGCTTGATGAATGATCGTATCATAATAATTCCGTTCTAGTTTATGATATTGTTTTCCGAGTTTTACACTGAACCATATTCCTAGTATTGAAGTTGCAATTACGGCGCAAATAGAAAATGCGATAAATGCGACATTGGCAGAACCTATACTGATTCCGACAACTGACACTCCCACAGCTAAAGCAGTGGGGTTCTAACCTACTAGGAAACTTCTTCTACACTCTCACTAGCTATCTTGCCTTGCTAGATACAACATATAGACACTGAATCCGTTCGATTAGAATTTTACTAACAAGAACACCTCTGTATTCATTGACGTTAGCATCGGCTCATGTCTAAACCGTATTATACTTATATCCCCATACTTGCTATATTCTTCGTTGTTCTTAATCTTCCTATTTCAATATCGTGCAATCTTTTAAAATGATTAAATGTGTAGAAACACAAACTCCGATCAATACTATCCAATGTTTTCATATTCATTAATAAAAACGCTGAATACATATCACGTTGTATTTTCATTTCGCCGAAGTCATTCCATCTTGTTCCTAGTTTCTTTTTTGTATACGTTCCATCGAAATGACTGTATTGACTTGCTTTTACTTTAGCTGTGTCGATTTTGTTTAATTCTGTTCCATTGAAACGTAACTTATTCGCTAGTATCGTTACAAACATCGAAGGCGCTTTATTACCTAACGATTTTCCAAAGCGTTTCTTTTTGTTTATTCTTCCATCGTTATTGAACGTTGTTTTCTTAGCACGTTTTTGTAAACCCTTAAAATGCATCGTTTCAATATAAACCTCATCACCTAAAGACAAGATATAGTTCGCTAGGATATTATGCGACTGTTTTCTTTTGTCAGCTAACTTTCGTTGTATTTCTGCTAATTCTTGTTTTGTTTGTAAATATCGTTTTGAATGAATCCATTTCTCATTTGTACGTTTAATTGTTCCGTCTTCATTGTATTTATGCGGATTGTTAGCACGTCTTTGTCTGTCTAATTTGCGTTGTAAAACTCTTTTAGTTCTGTCAATAGAGTTACAACCTTCTGCAAGTTCTAAAAGTTTAACTTCAGTGCTAGACGAGATTGCGATTGTTTGCGTACCAATATCAATACCTACAGTACCACTGTTTACCTTGTTTCTAATTTCACCAGTTTCACGATTGATTTTGACTGGCGGTACACCTTCTATAATTAGTTGAACATAGTATTTGTTTTTCCCTCTGATTCGTTTTTTAACAATTCTACAATATTTTACTTTGTTGTAGATCGCCATTTGTGCATATGTGTCGCTCTTTTTAATGACAACAGGAATAAATAAACCGTTCCACGCAATTATTGAAGTATTAATAAAACGAATTCCAGCGTTATTCGTTTTTCCTTCTACACTAGTCATTTCTCCAAAACGCTTAAAGCTCAATTTCTCTGCATCACCAAAAACGAGTCGTTCCATTGCTTTGTATGCACGAGTGGCTATTTTTTGTGCTGTATGACTGTCAATATTCTTTTTATATTTGTGTTGCATTGGCTTAACATATGTATGAAGTGAATACTCTGTCACTCCGTACAATTTATTAAAGTCAGCAAGTCGCTTGTTCTTTTCTTTGCTTTTTGGAAGCTTGATTGTTCTTCTAAATTCTTTGCTTTCTTTCATTACCTTTCTACGCTTGATAAGTTCCGAAAGACAACTATTGTATATCTTTCTAGCTATTTCTAAACGATTCTCAATAATATCTTCATGGAACTTTTCAGTTTTAAGTGGTAACGTTAGTACGAAGTTTGACATTGTATTCACCTCTTCTCTAATACCTTTTTTTTTGACTTTCTACATAGGTCTTTACTGTTTCGCTTGATACATTACCTGTAGACGATACGAAAAATGAACGTGTCCATAAACTAGGCATTTTTTGTAAATGTGTGAATTCTTCTCTTAGTTTTTTACTTGTTACACCTTTTATTTTCTGCATAATATCAGAAGGAGAAAGTGTTGGAAGTGTATTTAGAAATAAATGTGCATGGTCTTTGTCACATTCCATGGCAATAATTTCTATTTCCATTTCTCTACATACATCTTTGACAATCTGTTTGAATCTCTCTTCAACTTCTTGTTTTAAGAATATCTTTCTTCTGTATCTCGGACAGAAAACAAAATAAAAATTAATTGTCGATACTGTAGTATTTGTTTTCCATATCTACATTTTACACTATAGCGTGTATGTTTTTAAATTGTTCGTACACATACTTTATTAAAAACCGTGGCTATCCATCCCATGCCTAAAGGCGGAGCAAGCTCCCAAGATGGGCTTTTCGCCACTAATAATGTAAAATATTTACGAGCATTGTTATTTCTTTATCTTGAAATGCGCGACTTTCAATGAGTATTTTTGCGACGGCATAGACTTGATTTTTTGTTAATTGGCTGCTGGTGTCTATATCGAAGTGACGTAGGACGTGACTTTGTGGTGTTTTTAAACCGCTCTTTTCTAGTTCTAATCCCTCATAGTATAATGATTTATTTTTAAAATAATATTCTAAAAATTCTAAGTCCAAATCAAACTCTTTTGAACTAATTCCTTCATCCTCTAAATATTCTTTTCTAATCGTTTTTTCGTTTTCTAAAATATATTCAAAAAGCCTTAATACACGCGTTTTTTTATCATTTTCTTTTTTCGGTAATTTCTTCATTTAATCTACCCTTTTCTTGTAAATCTTCAATTTTCATGCAATCAAGCGATTCTATTATACCGGTATTTTAATTTATTTTCCAAATTTTATTTTTATAGAAAAATGTAAAATTGAATATTCGAACAAATTACCATATACTATGTATATCACTGTCCATACGGAGGCCTACCCTTGAAAAAATCCCTAATACGCATCATTCTGTTCACAACACTCCTACACCACGCCCCCGCACAAGCACAAGAAGTTCCTGAGCCATTGGTTGTCCTTTTTGAAATGGCAAGAATTCAGTTTAATGAATTTGAAATGGAGAAATTCACACTCCAAGACAGTATGAACATACTCCAATCAATGAAAAAAATGAAGCATCCGAATTATTCACCTCAACTAGAAAAAATCACAACACAGCACTACAATGATTACATAGCAGTTTGTCATGATTATAATACGTTACTAAGCAAAGTCCTGAATCAAAAAATCAAAACCGATGAAGAATTCAAGGAAATTCGTCTACAGTATTATGCCATTCTCACTCGAATGGATGAGCAACTACGGATTGTAGAGCCATTTAGGGACGATATATACAAAAAATCATTGCGCGTAAAAAAAGGCCCTCTAACTAACATAGATAAAGAATTCCTGCAAGATGGCTATCTCAAAATCAAAAATGAAATTGCATCAGAATTACAGGATTTGTATGCTACAAAGAAAGAACTGACCTCTCTTGTTTCTACACTACAAACACTTGATAAACAAACATCAGCGCCATTTACCGCTCTCTATCATAAATACGCGAAACAAAATCAAACATTAATTTCACAATTCAAAGCGCTACATGAAAAAGTAAAAAAAGCAAAAGCAGCGGATGTCGTTGTATTGCAATTAACAGTTACTGGTGAAAAAGTTACGACCATTCATCCAAATTTTAAACAAATCGATACGATTCTAGTAATCAAAGAAAATCACAGTCAACAATGCGCTGACTTCCTAGAACTAGCCTACACTACAACGAATGGAGATGATTGATATGGTAGCAAAAGGGCTATTCCGAATGCTTATCTTAACGATGTTGTTTGTTACTCTACCCGTAGATGCGAGTTTCACTACTTCAACGGACGTTCTATTCAAAATGAAAAAAATGAGTCAGATTGGATATATGACACAGAAAGTACTCAATAATCTCTCTGCTTTTGTTGAAATTGAACAAATTAAGAATGAAACATACCTTACGAAAATAAGGACATTAGAAAAAGCGAATAACGAACTCATTGAAAAAATTCGCGTACAACAACTGCATGTGATGACGAACGCTACCTTTTCATTCCGTACAACGAAACAACAAGCGTATTATGAATTCTATCATCAATATACAGAACAGAGCATGCAGCTATACAAAGAGGCCCTTACATTATCAATCGAAGCCGTCAACTCTACAACAGTAGAAAAAAAGTATAGCGAATTATCTGACCGAGATAAAACGGAATACGATAAGATTCTTTTAAAAGGTGCAAAAGACATTTTCCAAAGCAAAACAAATTTGAACAATTTAAAAGCGCAAATCATTAGCAAATATCATTTGGCTCGAACAAAAAATCAGATTCCACAAGATTTACGAACTAACTTTCAAAAAGTGTATGATCAATTACTTCTTGAAATCGAAACAGAAAATACAATAATTTCTAATACGCTCAAGCAATTACAAACGACTACTTCTCAAAATGAAATTGTACGCTTCAATCGTTATTTCAACTTCAATGGTAACATTTACAACGAAACATTTTTCAGTTCGAATAGTGTAGAAAATACTAACACGCGTGTAAAAGCATTGCTAAGAAAAATCGATCTCTTTGAACACCAACTCGAGGCATTTATTCTTGAAGCAGCCTAAAGAATTATTATTTGAAATAAGGGATTCCTGCGAATACAAGCTTATCAGCACATTTTTTAGCAGGTTCCCCCCTGTAGTCCCTGCGTTGAAAATATACAAAAGTTCTGAAGCGACCTACTAGGCTTGGTTTCGCACTACTTCGGTCTGACGAGTAGTTTAAAAATTTACGTTGCAGCGTATTTCCTGCAACA
>JBOFGC010000330.1:0-7020 GCA_051648945.1 Bacilli bacterium | reverse complement strand
CAAGTTCCGCACAAACATACGCGAGTCACCATATATTTTCATAGAACATAAAAAAACCACTCTAAACAATTCTCGTCTAGAGTGGTTTCTTCTTATCTATTCCTTATACACCTTCATAAGCCGCGCGATAAATATCAGCTAATTCAGTTACAAGTGGTAATTTAGGATTTGCAGTTGTACATTGGTCTTCAAATGCACGGTCTGCTAAATAATCAACACGGTTTTCAAACGTTGCAAGGTCAACACCTTGTGCTTTGATGCTCATTGGAATATCTAAGCTCTTACCAAGTTCGATAATCGCATTCACTAAGCTGTTCACACCTTCTTCTGGTGTTGAAGATGGTAATCCTAACATACGTGCGATGTGTGCATAACGCTCATCTGCAATATACTTCTCGTATTTAGGGAATGCAGCAAATTTCGTCGGACGTGTTCCGTTATAACGAATTACGTGCGGCATTAAGATAGCATTGGCACGACCATGTGCGATGTGGAACTCTGCACCCATTTTGTGAGCAAGTGAGTGGTTAATTCCTAAGAATGCGTTAGCGAATGCCATACCAGCGATTGTAGATGCGTTATGCATTTTTTCACGCGCTTCTTCGTTTGTTGGGTCGTTGTATGCAATTGGTAAATATTTGAATACTAATTCGATTGACTTCATTGCTAATCCATCCGTATAGTCATTAGCAAGAATTGAAACGTATGCTTCAATCGCATGTGTTAATACGTCCATACCTGTGTCAGCAGTGATTTTCTTAGGAACTGTCATAACGTATGTTGGATCAATGATTGCTACGTCTGGTGTTAACTCATAATCAGCTAACGGATATTTCACGTTATTCACTTTGTCTGTGATAACTGCGAACGGTGTAACCTCAGAACCTGTACCTGAAGTTGTTGGAATCGCTACGAATTTTGCTTTGTTTCCAAGCTTCGGATATTTGTACGTACGTTTACGAATGTCTAAGAATTTTTGTTTGATGCCATTGAATGGTGTTTCTGGGTGTTCATAGAACAACCACATACCTTTCGCAGCATCCATAGCGCTACCGCCACCAAGAGCGATAATGCAATCTGGTTGGAATGCGTGCATCATTTCTGCACCTTTTGCAACTGTTACATCACTTGGATCTGGTTCTACGTCTGAGAAAATTTCGACAACAACATCGTCGTTGCGTTGATTTAACCAGTAAAGTACTTTGTCTACATATTTGAACTGAACCATTCCTGGGTCTGTTACGATAAATACGCGTTTGATATCAGGCATTACTTTTAAATATTGCGTTGAGTTTTTCTCAAAGTAAATTTTAGGTGGTAGTTTGAACCATTGCATATTATTCTTCCTTTGAGCTAATTTTTTAAAGTTCAATAAGTGTACTGCACCAACGTTTTGGCTTACAGAGTTACGTCCGTAAGAACCGCAACCAAGTGTTAATGATGGTAAGAATGCGTTGTAAAGGTCACCGATACCGCCTTGTGCTGAAGGTGCGTTACAGATTAAACGACCTGCTTTCATGCGCATACCCCATTGTAATTCAACTTCACGGTCGCGTGTATGAATTACCGCACTATGACCTAAACCGCCTAATTCTAACATTGCTTCACTGAAATCAATACCTTCTTCAGTAGTTGTTGCTTTTAATACTGCTAATACTGGGCTTAATTTCTCACGGCTTAGTGGATAATCAGCACCAACGCCTTCGATTTCTGCCATTAAGATTTTTGTATCAACAGGAACTGTAATTCCAGCTAAATCTGCAATATAATGTGCTGGTTTACCAACGATATCAGGGTTTACTGCACATGTATTTTCATTGATTACTAATTTTTCTAATTTCTCTTTTTCTTTTGCTGTAACAAAATAACATTTATTTTTAGTGAATTCTGCTTTCACTTCTTCATAAATTACTTCATCGATAATTACTGCTTGCTCAGATGCACAAATCATACCGTTATCAAACGTTTTTGATAAAATAACATCGTTTACAGCGCGACGTACGTCTGCAGTTTTTTCGATATAACAAGGAACGTTCCCAGGGCCTACGCCTAATGCTGGTTTACCTGTAGAATATGCTGAACGAACCATGCCGCTTCCACCAGTCGCTAACACAAGATGCGTTCCTGGATGGTTCATGACTAGTTTTGTCGCTTCAACAGATGGCTTTTCAACCCATTGAATAATGTTGGCAGGTGCGCCTGCTTTTACAGCTGCGTCAAGTAATGTTTTCGCAGCAGCAACACAGCATTTTTGTGCTGATGGATGGAAAGCAAAGATAATCGGGTTACGTGTTTTGATTGAAATTAACGCTTTGAACATCGTTGTTGACGTTGGGTTTGTAACCGGTGTAACACCTGCAACTACGCCAATTGGTTCAGCAATTACTGTGTAACCTTCTTCAACATTTTCTTCAATTACGCCAACAGTTTTTGTCTTCTTAATGTTGTTCCAAATATATTCTGTTGCGAATATATTTTTGATACATTTGTCTTCGTAAACGCCACGTCCTGTTTCTTCGTGAGCAAGTTTTGCTAATGGCATATGTTGATCCAAGCCTGCTAGTGCCATTTCATGAACGATATGGTCTACTTGTTCTTGGGTGAATTTTGAAAGTTCTTTTAGCGCCACGTTTGCTTTTTCAACAAGTGAATTAATCATTACTGTTGTTTCATCAACTACTGGTGTTTCCACAGTCTGTACCTCTTTAGCCATAATGCTTCCTCCTCATTGCTGGGACTTCTTAAGTCCACTGTCAACATTTTTTGTCCCTAGATGAGCAACAATAGATTGTGAAATATTTCACAAACGGTGTTTTTTATAAACTAACAGCGTTTCATTTTTTAATTTTTTAAAAATTTCACTGTTAGTTGTTATCGTCTCTATGTTGTTCTCTACACTCTCAATATACTACATTCAAAGCAGATTATGTGTGGCAATTTTGTGAATTAATCAGATTATTTGACAAAATGAAAAATCATCTATTCTCTAAATCTACAACGTACGAATGTAAAGATTTCGTAAGCCTTTAGGCAGAGCGCTTCACGAAACACCCTAAAATGTGATAGAATAGGAGTGTATATCAAAGAAAGGTTGTGCTATCATGATTGCTCGAAGGAGCATTTGGAAGAAGCAAGATCAGTCCTACACTTAGCGTACGTTTCAAAAACAATGCATTTCGTACTGTCTTTTGGAACAAAAACTAAGAAAGTAGGGGGAATTATGTATACCGTACGTTACTCGTTAACCTTACCCGACTATTAGCGTTGTTCACACGTCTGACTATGTGTGTGAACAGAAGAAAGTGGTCTCACATGTAGTTAGTGACCCAAGGAAATCAATGCTAAACTAACTACGAAAGAGGAAGGTATTAATGAGTACAAATTTAAGGAAACAAGTCGGATTGGTCATTTTAGGTTCATTTATTTTAGCTTTTGGTGTGTATCACATCACGTTTGCGAACAACATCGCGGACGGAGGCTTTATCGGTATTGCCTATTGGGTGGAACATACTTTTGGTATCAGTCCATCTGTTACGACAATGATGCTTGATTTTCCAGTGTTTTTAATTGTTTTACGAGCGTTTGGTTTGAGAACCATTTCGTTATCGGTTATAGGTAGCGTATCATTCTCAGTGTTTTATTGGTTAATGGAGACATATTCTCCATTCATTCTTGATTTTAGTGATGCTTTGATATTTGCTTCTCTTCTTGGAGGCGCAATTAGCGGAATCGGTTTAGGTATCATCCTTCGTTTTGGCGGAGCAACCGGTGGCGATGACTTAGTATCCATCTTAATTAGCAAAAAAGGGAAATGTAGTGTCGGTACTGTCTATTTTGTATTCGATGCCGCAATCATTGCTCTTTGCTCAAGTTATTTAACTATCGAACAAGTCTTTTATACATTAATTATGATAGGTGTGTGTGCTTGGGTAACAGATTTGGTTTATGAATTTGAACCAACAATTACTGTTCCTGCTGTACAAAAATCACCAGCTCGCTCAGCAGCATAAAAAAACAGACCGTCCTAATAATTGGACGGTCTGTTTTTCATTCATAACTCAACCAGCGGTCTAACCAATTTTTCTTTAAAAACAGAAGATATATCACAAGAAAGATACTTCCAAGTAACCAACCAGCTACTATATCCGTTACATAGTGAACATGAAGCACGATGCGACTTACACCGATTAAAAAAATTAAACTTCCCCCACACCATAATGCAAGGTAACGAACCCATCTGTTTTTGGATAATTCAAACACCGATAAAATCAACATTCCATAGACACACATCGCGAGCGCAGAATGACCACTTACAAAACTATAGCCTTCAGCAAGAACTAGTTGATTATCGGGACGAGGTCGTACAAACGCCCATTTCGTTAATAGCACCATACACTCACAAGCAATTGCTAAAATACAAAAATGAATACCCCTACGTGCTGACCCGTAACACATCATTAAAAATAAACTAGCTACCGGAATAAACCAAAACAGAAAAAATCCATCTGCAGCATGTGTAACTGCACTCATCATCTCCCGTAACCATTCGGGACTATGAATAAAGATCCAATCATTAATTGTATCATCGAATTTATCGAACATTTTGACATATGTGCATAAACCGAGAATCAAAAGGATTGATGTAGTTGCAATGATGTACTGCTTGTACCACTTCTCCATAGCTTTCACCAAAAAAGCGTGCAGTCACAACATTTTCGTATAGTGAATGCACGCTTTGTCTCTTTTTATTTTCCGCCTGATTTTAAACGCGTCCAAAATTCATCGTAAAGTGGTGTTGAATCACCCACATCTACAATCCATTTTGTTTTCGCTAAATCTTCATCAGATAGATTAATCATTTTATTGTCTAAATACTTTTTACTGTGAAATTCTTTTGCTGCTTCATTCGGATTCGAATACCCTACATATTCATAGTTCTCTGCACTATTTTCTGCATCAAGCATAAAGTTAATAAACTTCTCCGCTAATTCCTTCTTTTTAGAGCCTTTTGGAATTGCCATCGTGTCTGCAAAAATTGAAGCTCCTTCTTTTGGAACAACATAGGAAATATCAGGATTGTCTGCAGCGATAAACGCAGCATCTCCACTCCATACTGTTCCAATCCACGCTTCTTCACCTACAAACTTCGGTTTGATATTGTTTGTATCAAACGCCATCACATTTGGGTAAAGCTTTGTCAAATCAGCATACGCTACTTCAAGTTCTTTCTTATTTGTAGAGTTGTTGTTCAGTTCGTTTTTTATTAAGCTCATGCCCATAATTTCTCGAACGTCATCTAATAACACTACGCGACCTTTATATTTTGGGTTCCACAAATCATCCCAGCTATCCGGAACTTCTTTCACATGTTTCGTGTTATAAGCAATACCTGTTACGCCAGTCATATAAACGACAGAATATTCACCTGTTGGATCATACGCAGGTTTTAAAAACTTTTCGTTAATATTTTTGATGTTTGGAACGTTGTCAAAATTGATCTTTTCTACCATCTCTTGTTTGATCATTGTCGTTAACATGTAATCTGATGGTTGGATTAAATCATACGACGTACCACCTGAACGGATTTGCTCATACATTTCCTCGTTGCTTCCGTAATACGCAAGATTAACTTTAACATCAAACTCTTTCTCAAACTTTTCGATTGATTCTGGATTGAAATTATCAGACCATGTAAAGATGTTTAGCGTCTCTTTTGAACTTGAACACGCTGATAAAGCAAGTACTGGTGCAACGAAAAGAATCGCCGCCAGAAGAAGTTTCATTTTTCTCAACCTATACGCCTCCTATTGTCCTTAAAAAGGTAAATGTGTATTTGACTTTTTAGAGTCGGTGTCGCCTCTAGAACCTAACCACTGCGCACCGCCCATTAAAGCAATAATAACTACGATTAGAATTGTCGAAAGTGCATTAATTTCTGGACTTACACCTTTTTTAACTAAGCTGTAAATATAAATCGGCAATGTCGTACTATCCGGTCCAGATACGAAAAAACTAATGACAAAATCATCAATCGACAGTGTAAATGTTAGTAATGCTGCTGCCACTACACCTGGTGCAATCATCGGAAACGTAATGTGTCGAAACGTTTGCCAAGGCGTTGCGCCTAAGTCATTCGCAGCATCTTCAAGCTCAGGTCCCATTGCACTTAGTCGTGTACTCACAACAATGACAACATATGAAATACTAAACGTAATATGCGCAATGATTACTGTTAAATGATTTAATTCAAATCCAATCCCACTGAATAAAATGAGTAAACTCAAGCCCATTAGTATTTCTGGCACAAGAATTGGCAAATAGATAAGGCCTTTAATCGCACCTTCAAATTTATAGCGATAGCGATGAAGTGCAAGTGCTGCAAGTGTTCCGAGTATTGTTGCAACGACAGTTGACGTAACTGCAATTGTTAAACTGTTAAATAACGCTCTTAGCACTTCTTCCTTTTGAAAAAGCTCAATATACCAATCAAATGTAAATCCATTCCATCGGGCATTAATTTTTGAGTCGTTAAATGAATAAACGACAAGAACTAAAATCGGTAAATATAAAAATGCGAGCAAAAGGGTTGCATACGTTGAAAAAAGCCGACGACCTCTCATTATTTCTCCGCCCCCCCTGCTTCATGTTGAAATTTCTTTGTTGATAAATTATACAGATAGATAAGTATGAATGAAAATACGATAAGCATCAAACTAAGTGCTGCACCAAATGGTTTGTCACGGGCAACGCCAAACTGTTGTTGAATCACATTTCCAAACAACGCCGCCTTCGACCCACCCATAACATCGGAAACAACAAACATACCAAGTGAAGAAACAAAGACTAAAATTGACCCTGTAACGATACCATTCATCGTGAGTGGCAGGGTGATATGAATAAAACGTTGCCACGCGTTTGCACCTAAATCGGCCGCTGCATCAAGTTTTCTTCTGTCAAGCTGTTCAATACTTACATACACTGGCAATACCATAAACGGTAACAGTGAATAGACCATACCAA
>JBOFGC010000329.1:0-2885 GCA_051648945.1 Bacilli bacterium | reverse complement strand
TTTGTTTCATCCTAACAAAATTTATTCCATTCTCTCAAACTTCAAAAACGGGCTTGTGTACGAAATTTGAAGGATAAAGGTTGTATTTTTCATCATTAAGGGGTAAAGTATTTCCTTACTTTTTAAAAATAGGCCCATTTTTAGAAACTTTAAAAAAAAAACACTTCATCCCGTATGACGGTATGAAGTGTTTTTTCATTCTATTAATGTGTTTTACATTGCTCGTAAATGCCCGCTGCTTTAATTGCTGTAGTAAGCGTCTCACCGATGACTGACGGTGTGTCAGCGACTTCTATACCGCACGCACGCAACGTTTTAATCTTTTCGTCTGCCGTACCCTTACCACCAGAGATAATCGCTCCAGCATGCCCCATACGCTTTCCTGGAGGTGCTGTTACACCACCAATAAAGCCTACAACAGGTTTGGTCATGTTTGCTTTTACCCATTCTGCTGCTTCTTCTTCTGCAGTTCCACCAATTTCACCAATCATAATTACAGCATACGTATCTTCATCTTCATTAAACGCTTTTAATACGTCGATGAAATTTGTACCGTTTACGGGGTCTCCACCAATGCCTACTGCTGAAGATTGACCAATGCCTGCTTGTGTTAATTGATGTACCGCTTCATACGTAAGTGTTCCAGAGCGTGATACGACACCTACATGACCTGGTGTATGAATGTAGCCAGGCATAATCCCGATTTTACATTCACCAGGAGTAATTACTCCTGGACAGTTCGGACCAACAAGGCGCGTTTGCTTGCCTTGCATATAGTTCTTCACTTTTACCATATCAAGTACAGGAATTCCTTCTGTAATACAAATAACAAGCTCTAATTCCGCTTCTACTGCTTCGATAATTGCTTCTGCAGCGAATGCTGGTGGAACATAGATAACAGATGCTGTTGCAGCTGTTTGTTCTTTCGCTTCTTTCACACTATTGAATACTGGTACGCCAGCGATTTCTGTGCCGCCTTTGCCTGGTGTAACGCCACCAACAAGTTGTGTGCCATATTCAATCATTTGTTGTGTATGGAAAAGTCCTTGTGAACCAGTGATACCTTGTACGATGACACGTGTGTCTTTGTTTATGAAAACACTCATGAATACCCCTCCTTAGTTTTGTCCAACGAGCTCAACAATTTTTTGAGCACCTTCAGCCATTGATGAAGCAGGTGTAATGTTTAACCCTGATTCTGCTAAAAGTTGCTTGCCTAACTCAACGTTCGTTCCTTCTAAACGTACAACGAGTGGTAATGTTAAGCCCACTTGTTTTGTTGCTTCAATGACACCATTTGCGATCACATCACATTTCATGATGCCGCCAAAAATGTTTACGAAAATTCCTTTTACGTTTTGATCAGAAAGAATGATTTTGAACGCTTCTGTTACTTTTTCTGTTGTTGCACCGCCCCCAACGTCCAGGAAGTTTGCGGGTGACCCGCCATAATATTTAATGATGTCCATCGTTGCCATCGCAAGACCTGCGCCATTTACCATGCAACCGATTGTTCCATCAAGGGAAATATAACTTAAATCAAATTTTGATGCTTCAATTTCTTTTGCATCTTCTTCGTCTAAATCACGTAGTGCTACGATATCTTTATGACGATATAACGCATTCGAATCGAAGTTTAATTTCGCATCTAGCGCAATAACTGTGCCTTCTTTTGTCACTACTAATGGGTTAATTTCCGCAATTGCACAATCTTTTTCGACAAATGCTTTGTATAAGCCCATCATGAACTTCACAGCTTGGCCAACTAATGCACTCGGAATATTAATGTCGAATGCTAAGCGACGCGCTTGAAAGGATTGCAAGCCGATTGCTGGGTCGATATATTCTTTGAAGATTTTTTCTGGACTATGTTCAGCTACCTCTTCAATTTCAGTTCCACCTTCTTCAGAGCCCATCAAAACAACTTGAGACGTTCCACGGTCTAGTACTAAACCAATGTAGAACTCTTTTTCAATGTTGCAGCCCTCTTCAACAAGAAGTCGTTTGATTTCTTTACCTTCAGGACCTGTTTGATGTGTTACGAGTACTTTACCTAGCAATTCCTCAGCATATGTACGCACTTCTTCAATGCTTTTTGCAATTTTTACCCCACCAGCTTTTCCACGACCACCAGCGTGAATTTGTGCCTTAACGACATAAATTGGTCCTGGTAATTTCTCCGCTGCTGCTACGGCTTCGTCCGCTGTAAACGCTACATACCCATTGGATACGCTTACACCGAAACTTCGTAAAAGCTCTTTCCCTTGGTACTCATGAATATTCATGAAAAATCCCCCTTTATTTGCAATTGTGCTCGCCTATTCATTTTAACGAAAAATTCACTGAATTGTAAATTATTTTGTATGAAAAATGTTGTTTTTTTTCAAAAACAAAAAGAAAGCGAACTGAATTATGCTTTTCAGTCCGCTTTCAGGCTAGGATTTACCTAGTTTTTTTGCTGTTTTATCGATATGATAAATATAAGCAAAAACTTCCGCAACAACGTTGTATAAGTCGGCTGGAATTTGCTCGTTGATTTGAATTTCACTTAACATCTGCACAAGACTTGGGTCTGATTGTACAGGAATGTCATTTTTTGCAGCTTCTGCCAAAATTTTTTCAGCAAGAAATCCTGAACCCTTTGCGACAACTGTTGGTGCCGCATCACGGTGGAGATCATAGCGAAGCGCAATTGCCTTTTGGTTCGATGGATTGTTCTTCATATTTTGTAATCTACTTTCTGATGTTGCGTATTGTTTGCTAATCTTTGGTCAAGCCACGAACTTGCAGTGTCCTGTTTTGGGTTTTCGCAATGCCAGCTCACACTAGAGAGCGCATACCCATGACTTTCTAGCCGTTTTTGCAGCCCACTTTCTAATGCTCCC
>JBOFGC010000328.1:0-3537 GCA_051648945.1 Bacilli bacterium | reverse complement strand
AATAATTTTGATTACTCATTCCCGTCCCTTCTTTCTAATCCAAAAGTAAATGTTGTACCTGCTGGTCTTTTTACATTTTTTCGTAAAGGACGTTCTGTACTACTGCTTTCGTTTGGCTTTCGTGCCTTCTGTTGCTCTGTTTGTACTTTTTCTGCTTCTTTGGACTTCTCTTCCCATTGATTTTCTTTTGAATCCCCTTCTCTTGTCTTAGATACTGTTTCATTTCGAACATTTTCTTTAAAAAGCGCCTCAGCGATTTCACTTGAAAAGTTATTTCCGACTTGTAATTGTCCACTTAGTGTTCCGACATCTATTGTATCGAGTCGAAAAGTAAATTGTTCTGTTTTCAAATTTTCGATGTTTACGTTTTCGATCGTTATTTGTTGTGCATACGGACGCTCATTTAATAAAGTGATTTGTTGTTCTAATTTGGCAATTTGTTGATACAACCCATACATACGCTCATAAACTTCTTGTAATTCATTCTCCACTACTTCCACCGTCCCTTGAACAATACGCCTATGCACTGCATATACTACTTAAGAATTCTAACGTTTGAAATTCCCTGTATCGATCCAGTCGTTATCATATAAAATATGCAAACTCGCATTCATTACATTTCCATCCCCTTCAAGTACCGTTACATTTTCATTACTGTGAACTTGAGAGCGTTGGTACAAAATAATATTCTCACCATTGTTTAGTGTCGAGCCGTTACTAATACTTGATATTTGTACGTTTCCGATAATAATTTCCATAATCTTCACCTCAATTCTTATTAAAGGAGGATTTCCTATGAATCCGTTTGGAAAACTATTTTCAATGTTTCCTGGTAATAAGCAAAACAAAAATAATTGGCACCCTCTTGCCAATATGATTCCTGGTTTTAACAATATGGACCAGTGGATGAATGGCTTCTCTCAAAATCCAAATGGCAACACGAGCAATGGTGGTGAGAACCAATTAGATCAGTACATTCAAAGCACTGTTCAAGACATGATGAATAACAATTGGCGAAATGAGCAGAATGAGGACAGTGAACAACAAGCACGGGGTAGCGCTTCCTTTTCATACCGTTTTGTTGAGTTGCATGACTATTACATTATTCGTTTCGATTTACGGGAACATGAAAATGGAAAAGATATAAAACTGTTTCAAACGCCTGGAAAGATTCAACTTCGTCATGAACAAGGACGAGAGCAAACCGTTAAATTACCTGGTGATAGTAGTGAACAACAACTGCGCGCGAAACTGCGGGACGGCATTTTAGAAGTACTTGTTCCTAAACGAAACGAAGATTTTTCAAAAGAAATTCCTGTTCATTTTTGATCAATGATGCTTAATTTTTGTTCAAATTCCGTCAAGTGGAACAAAATCGTAAACAGACCATGCGCATATGATAAGGAAATTGTAGAAGGCTCATAGTGAAACGGTAATTGGATAGAACGTTTAAATGAGCCTTTTACTCGTTCGTTACGCAACAATACTTCTTCTGTCACTGCATACGGATAAGGTATTGCTCCTTCTATCGTTAATTCATTGTTCTTAACGGTAATGTCGATATCGTTTGGTGACGAAATACCGGGTGTTTCAACAATTACAAAGGCCAAGAACTGCGTAATATACATATCGATTGCTGGTATACGCCGAGGAAGAATACTATACAAATCTTGAACAAATTGTTCACCTAACACTTCATTTACCTTTTCGTGAAACTGTTGCATGTCATTGGGCTGTGTCATTGTCATCACCTTTCGAACTTTTTCTAACAAATTCATACCATTACTAGCTTTTTTCTAAAATACATATTAGGATAGTGTAACAGTGATAAATATAAAGGAGTTTGAATATGAACAACGTCGTACGAAATATCCTCATTTTTGTTGTAGTTTTACTTATTTTGAGTGGTGTAGTTGGATTAGTTATTACAGGACTTAAACTATTACTTCCACTTGCACTTGCGGGGCTTGTGCTGTATCTCCTTTTCCGCTTGTTTGAAAAAGCACAGAGCGCGTTCTCAAAGAACAAACGCAGTCATTCTAGACATAGTTCAAAACAAAAACATACCGTCTATTATGAAGTGGATGAATTTGGTAACAAAAAAGCAAGTGACGTTGATGTAACAATTACAACTCCGGATGATGAATACAAATAAGAAGCAAAAGGCTATTAGTCATAGAAAAGACTAGTAGCCTTTTACTATTTTATTTTGAAAATTTTAAATAATTTTGGTATAATTTTCCCATGCACATCGAGAGGACGGTTTTGAATGTACGGCTTTTTAACACTTAACATATTATTTATGTTAGTTTTTTCATTTATAGAAGGGATTTTACGACTACAAATCTATCCAAAATTCCAAATCCCACGCAGCCTTTTAACTGCTATTGCATATTGTATTGGCCTTACTGCACTGTCGATATTATTTTCTTCCTTACATTTGGAAGTACTGCCTTATTCAAGTTACTTCTTTCTAATTCTATTCATGTTGGTCTATTTACATAACGACTGGAGTGACGTATTTTTCGCAATCGTACTGCTGTTTTTCGGCTTTATGTATCAAATCCCTATCCAAACACTGCTGATTGATGCCTTAATCTTTATTCTCATGATTAGCATTGCACGACAACAAAACAAAAAGAATAATAATTCCATACTTTTCTTTTTTTATAGCTCTTTTTTGTTTCTTTCGCTTTATGCAATTCGTCGCTTCATCATCCTATACAACAATATTGGGATATTAGAATTAATTGACCAAACCTTAGCTTACTTTCTCGTTGGATTAGGTGGATGTGTTATGTTGTCTGGTGTTTTCCATTTATTAAGACAAGTAAAAGCTTCATTTTTGAAAGCAAGATTGCATCACCTCATTCTTGAACACTTTCAAATGGGCATTGTATTGACAAAAGAGGACGATACAATGTACGAAATAAATCAAGCATTTGCCAAAGAATTTCCGAAGACAATGCTTATGAAAGACAATATTTCTACATATTTCCGGAAAAATATTACCTTTTTTAAATACCCTGTATCGTTAATGAATTCGATAGAACAACGCCTTGCTTGGCGAACTGCACACATCGGTAAAGAAGTTCATTTCGAAACAGGAAAAGTGTACGAACAAGACTATATCCCCTTATTTTATAATCATCAATACCAAGGGAGTATATGGCTGTATCGAGACGTAACACAAAAAAAACAACTTGAGAAGAATTTACTCGATGTAAACCAATCGTTAGTTTCTCTTTCCTACTTAGACGGATTAACACGTGTTCCGAACCGAAGATATTGGGATTTGATTGTCGAAGAAGCTGCACATCGCTTTCGTATGACGAAAAGAGGGTATGCAATTTTAGTGCTAGACATCGATTATTTTAAAAACTATAACGATTGGTACGGACATCAGTTTGGCGATGTTGCTCTTCAAACAATCGCAAAAGCATTGTCTGATGCATACAGCGATAGCCCTCATATGTTTACGCGTTATGGCGGTGAAGAGTTTGCCATGTTGATTGATGCAAAAGATGAACGTTCTTT
>JBOFGC010000327.1:0-6647 GCA_051648945.1 Bacilli bacterium | reverse complement strand
CACAATTTGCAGCGATATATGGTAGGTATAAGTTTTGAACATGAAGAAGTAGTTGAAGTATAGCTCGTAACATTTTACAAACATCCCTATCATTCTACACATTCCATTTACATTCGCCATGTACAATGAAACTATCAAGTAGAAGGGAAGTGTAGTGTAGCATGTTTCAGTTTCAATTTGATCGTTGTTTCAAAGTGTTTTCCGATGTGTACGCGGTAGACTGGTTTGAATTATTTGCCCCTGAAATTTGTAAGAACTACACACTTGTTGCGTTTGACCATCAAGAAAACTTTGCAAGTCGCCTCGGAGAAGAACTCCTTCCAGAAATTCCAGCGAACAAGAAAGGCATTGTTGACCGTTTGTACTTGCTTCAATCAAAAAACGATCCATCCAAGAAATTGATTTTTCACCTCGAATTTGAGTCAACCCTATCTCCTTTAGACTATCATAAACTACTAATCTACTTTCACAGAATTGAAAGCGCAGTCACCGACATTCCCGTAATTCACACATGTGTTTTAGCACCAGGAATTTCAAAGCAAGAGGGCATCTTAGCCGAGATTTCATGGGAAACATACAGAAATACGAACGGATTTCCTCATCTTCCAATCCCATATTTCCCACTCTATATGGAGAATTATGAAGAAACGCATCTGAATCAGCATCAACGCGCGCTATGGTATTTAGTCAAATGGGCAGTCCGTCGCCGTGGAGAGTTCAAAGAAAAACCAAATCTAGAGGTTTGCCACGAAATATGGATGGAAATACTAACACTATACTACAACGGACAACCCCCAGAAATTTGGAGTGTAATGTTTAGCGCGATGTGTGCATTGTTCGGAATAAAATCCGCAGAATACATCTTGTTAACCAAGGGGCTGAAGTTCGATATTGGAGGAAAAATGTATTCTTTGTATAGTGTGTTGAGTGTAGAAGAGCGTGAGGGTTATGAACGAGAAATACAAGAACTAAAAACAGTAATACGGATACAGGATGTAAAAATTCATGAACAAGAGTTGAAAATTCAAGAGCAAGCAGAGAAGATTCGAGGTCTAGAGTTAAGAATCAAAGAATTAGAGTTGTATATTGTAAAACTCGAACAACAAATTGCAATGTTGCTAAAAGAAATTAGAGAGTTAAAAGATGAAAAGAAGTAAATAAGAACACTATCAAAAGCGTATTTTCTCTAGAAGTAGAGGAAATGCGCTTTTGTTTATCTACCGGTCTTATATTTTGCGCAACTAAGTAGGAAAATTATATCAAATTTAGGCGGAGCTGCCGCAGACTAGCACTTAGATATCGGGAACTGGCTAGGCAGATTCGGTAATAAGCACTTCGCATTCGGTAACTAGCACCGCGCTTCCGGTAACTAAGCACTCACTTCCGGTAACTAGCACCGCGCTTCCGGTAACTAAGCACTTCGCATTCGGTAACTAGCACCGCGCTTCCGGTAACTAAGCACTCGCATTCGGTAACTAGCACCGCGCTTCCGGTAACTAAGTACTCACTTCCGGTAACTAGCACCGCGCTTCCGTAACTAAGCACTTCGCATTCGGTAACTAGCACCGCGCATCCGGTAACTAAGCACTCACTTCCGGTAACTAGCACCACGCTTCCGGTAACTAAGCACTCACTTCCGGTAACTAGCACCGCGCATTCGGTAACTAACACACCACTTCCGGTAACTAGCACCGCACTTCCGGTAACTAAGCACTCGCTTCCGGTAACTAGCACCGCGCTTCCGGTAACTAACCCACCATTTCCGGTAACTAACACCGCGCATCCGGTAACTAACACACCACTTCCGGTAACTAAGCACTCACTTCCGGTAACTAGCAGCTCACTTCCAGTACCTAACCACTCGCTTTCGTGAACAACTGTAACACGACCTTCGCACAAAGCACTAGATGATCTCACGAAAGCATTCGTACACACCAAAAACTTCAATCGTAACAGCATATATAACGCTTCACTTTTCCAAATGCGAAGGCGACACCCCATAATACTTTTTAAACAACTTACTAAAATGATATGCATCTTGATAACCTACCGCTTGCGCAACATCGCGAATGCTAAGTTGGTTGTTGTCAAGAAGTTCACGCGCATGCTTCAAGCGCACTTGGATTAAATAGTTAATCGGGCTCACACCTGTTGCCTCTTTGAAAATTTTAGACAGATGTGTTGGACTGACATAAAGCATCTCAGCGAGTTGCTCGAGCGTAATTTCCTTCGTATGGTTATTTTCAAGAAAATAGAGTGCGTGATTAACGATATTTTGCTTTCTTTTTGCTGTTTTGGAAAGTTCGAGTGCGACCGTATTTTCAATCTCTCTTGGGAGACTTCTAAGAATAATGACAAGCATTTCAATAATAATCGCTTTGCACATGAGTTGATATTCTGGTTTTTCTTCGTTGCATTCGCGCGTCAATCGCCACGCCTTCTCTAAAAATTCAGAATGATATTCCCCTAATTGGAGACAAGTGTTCGTAACGGGCAGGTGATTTCTCGTCATGCCGTCGAGCGCAATATTCGATATGCCGATATGGAGTTGATGGGAAAACGTGTTTTCGCGCTGCGATACAGCATGACTTACCCCAGGGTTAAACAGAAGAATACTGCCCGCTTTCACTTGGCACACAGTGTCTTGGATTGTATATTCTGCTTCACCTTCTAACATAATACTAATCTCTAAAAAGTCATGATGATGCAAACTTCCGATGTCGATTGATTCATTCCAAGGATCGAACGCATAAATAATTTTTGGATTAAAGATTTGTGCATTTGTATAACTCATCGTTGTTTAACCTTTCTGTAGTGTCTACTAATATTGTACATCAAAAGGAATAAGAATAACCATTCCAAATGCATGGAATTGAAGATAAGCTAATACACGAGGAATAGAAAATAGAAAGGCAAGGGGGGAGACACTATGAGTAATTATGAATGGATATGGCAATATACAAAAAAGTATTCAAGAAAAGGAATCATAGCGCTCATTTTATTAGTAATTAACGCCATTTTAATCGTTGTAAATCCACTTCTGACGGGAGAAATTGTCGATAAAGTAATCGAAGGGAATCAAGCGGGGCTGTTAGTACCGTTCCTCGCACTCATGTTTGGTATGACATTATTTCGGACAGTGCTGCGGTATGTGTATCAAATTATGTTTGAAAGAATTGGTCAAAATACGTTGTATGACTTGCGTATTGATATGTATAAAAAATTACAAGAATTAGATTTTGATTTTTTTAATCATACACGTGTCGGAGATCTTATGGCGCGTATGACGGGCGACACAGATGCCATTCGCCATTTTATTTCGTGGGTGTTTTTTAATATTTTAGAATGTATATTATGGTTTGTGACGGCGGTTGTCGTTATGGGAACGATCAATTGGCAGTTAATGCTCGCATTAGTGGCGGTCACACCCCTCATTTTCATCGTAACGATGCGTATGTCAAAGAAAGTACATCCTGTTTATTTTGAAATAAGGGAAAGTTTTTCGCGTTTAAATTCAATGGTGGAGGAAAACATTGGAGGGAATCGCGTCGTAAAAGCGTTCGCAACCGAAAACTTTGAAATTGAAAAATTTAATACGCACAATGAAGATTATAAAGAGAAAAACATGGATTCTGCGAAAATATCAAGAAAATATTTACCGTGGTTAGAAACGCTAGCCGGCAGTTTAAATGTAATTGCTTTGATTTTAGGTGGGATTTTTGTTATTCAGGGCAATATGACACTCGGAGATTTAGTCGCATTCAATGGGTTTTTATGGATGCTAAATCAGCCGATGCGAATGAGCGGATGGCTCATCAATGACGCACAAAGATTTGCTGCTGCATGCATTAAAATTCGTGACATGCTAAACACAGAACCACAAATACCAGTAGTCCTTCAAAAACAAGAGGACAAGGTGAAAGGATACGTACAGTTCAAAAATGTTAGCTTTCACTTTTCAGATGACCCCCATACTGAAGTGATAAATGACGTGTCGTTTTCAATTGGACCAGGCAAAACAATTGGGATTTTAGGAGAAACTGGTTCTGGGAAAACAACGCTCGTCAACTTAGTTGGTCGTTTTTACGATGCAACGAAAGGTGAAGTACTCGTTGATGGGAAAAATGTAAAAGAGTATCCTGTTCGTCAATTACGTGAAAATATTTCAATGGTTATGCAAGACGTCTTTCTATTTTCAACGAGTATTGAAGAAAATATTGCGTTTGGAAATCCGTATGTGGATGAGCGTTATGTGCAAAGAATGGCCCAAATCGCGGATGCGCATGAATTTATTACACGAATGCCAGAAGGATATAACACAATTGTCGGTGAACGTGGCGTTGGTTTATCAGGTGGACAAAAACAGCGGATTGCTTTAGCTCGAGCGCTGGCAAAAGACCCATCTATTTTAATTTTAGACGACACAACATCAGCTGTGGATATGGAAACAGAATCGAAAATCCAGCGTGAACTCGCAGCATTAACAGAAGAAAAAACAACGTTTATTATCGCGCACCGCATCTCATCTGTCCGAGATGCCGATGAGATTATTTTGATGGAAAAAGGCCGAGTGGTCGAACAAGGTACGCATCAAGAACTTGTTGCCAAAAAAGGACTGTATTATGAAGTATATCAAAAGCAATTAGGCAACAGCGATACGGGAGGTGCGCAGAATGGCACGGAATAAATTTAATGTCGATGAAGAATTAGAACAGGAGTTTAATTGGTCCCATTTCAAACGACTCGCAGTCTATATAAAGGCGCATCAGACACCAATTTTAAAAGTATTGTTTGTCATTTTACTAGCAAACGTAGCAGGAATGCTCGGTCCATACTTCACAAAAATTGCCATTGACGACATCATTCCGAATGGTGACATAACGTTATTAATGCAACTTGGCGTCGTCTTTTTTCTTTCGCTTCTACTAAGTGGTTGGTGCATGCGCTACCGCATTTATGCAATGACGGAAATTGGGCAAGAAATATTAAAAGAGATGCGACACGCAATCTTTTCTCACTTGCAGTCACTACCATTTTCTTATTTCGATAATCGCCCACACGGAAAAATTTTAATTCGTGTCGTTAACTATATTAACACGTTAAGCGATTTGTTGAGCAACGGCCTTATTAATTTGATTTCAGATCTATTTAGCGTAGTGATTACACTCTTGTTTATGTTTTTCATCGATGTAAAACTTACATTATATAGTTTATTGTTGTTACCGATTTTGTTTGCGATGGTTCTATTTATCAAAAATATCCAGCGCAAAGCCTATCAAGATTTGAGCAATAAACAATCGAACGTGAATGCCTACATTCATGAAAGCATTGCAGGTATTAAAATTACACAATCATTTGCACGCGAAGATGAAAACTATGAAATTTTTAATGAAGTGAGTGAAGACTATCGCGCGTCGTGGATGAAAGCGGTGAAGTTACAATTTCTACTCTGGCCAGGTGTTCAAAATATTGCTGTACTGACAACGTGTTTCATTTACTATATCGGCATTCGCCAAATTGGCGTTGAAGTGAGTACGGGAACATTGATTGCATTTATCGGTTACATCAACAATTTTTGGAATCCGGTTATCAACATTGGGAATTTTTACAACGCGCTAATTACAGGTGTCGCTTACTTAGAGCGTATTTTTGAGACATTAGATGAAGTCCCGGATATACAGGACGACGTCAACGCAAAAACACTACCACCTATTAAAGGGAATGTAACATTTAAGGATGTAACGTTTCGTTATGAGGAAGGGAAAAACATTTTAAATGGCGTCGATTTCCATATTCATCAAGGACAAAGTATCGCGCTCGTCGGACCAACTGGCGCGGGGAAAACGACAATTATCAACTTGCTCAGTCGCTTTTACGATGTGAATGAAGGGACTGTGAAAGTAGATGGCCATGATGTACGGAATGTCACACTTGAAAGTTTACGTACGCAAATGGGCGTCATGCTACAAGATACATTCGTTTTCTCAGGAACTATTGCAGACAACATTCGTTACGGCAAACTAGACGCAACAGATGAAGAAGTTATTGCAGCGTCCAAGCTCGTACGTGCCCACGACTTCATTCAACATTTCAAGGACGGTTACAATACGATTGTCGAAGAACGTGGAAGTACACTAAGTGCCGGACAACGCCAGCTCATCTCGTTTGCTCGTGCACTCTTGGCCGACCCGAAAATCTTAATTTTAGACGAAGCGACATCAAGCATCGACACGAAAACAGAAGAATTATTACAAGAGGGACTGCAACAATTACTCAAAGGACGGACATCATTTATCATTGCGCACAGACTATCAACAATCAAAAACAGTTCGCAGATTTTTTATGTGGAGAGCGGGAAAATCGCCGAAGCTGGAACACATGAAGAACTCATGCAGCGTAAAGGACGATATCAGCGATTGTATCAGGCGCAGTATGATTTGTTATAGGTAGGAGCATCTTAGAAAATTGAATAATAGAGTTACGCTACATCACTAATAAACAGATGATGTAGCGTTTTTAATTGGGCTGAATGCTTAATTTAATCATACAAAAGTAGCTTCACTTTGACAGCAATCAAAGCGAAGCTACTTTTGTTATTCATCATTTTTTAAATAATAGATCCCAGCTAGAAAAACAATCGAAAGACC
>JBOFGC010000326.1:0-5231 GCA_051648945.1 Bacilli bacterium | reverse complement strand
AGGAAGAAATTGACAAATTGAACGCGCATAACGAAGCGATTAACGCGATCGTAGCTGCGGATATGGAAAATCACGGAACGTTGACGAAAGAAGGTCTCGCCGAAATTAACCGCATTCAAGACGAGATGATGAACGAACAAACAGCGATTATCGCGCGAACGAAAGAGGCTCAGGAAACGTTGAAAGCGAACTGGACTGAAAACTTGGAAACGATGAATCGTCAACAGGTAGCTTCTGAGTTACAGAAAGCGTACGAACGTATGAAAACGTTAAACACGAGCGTACAGAACGAACTCGGAGTGGAGCAGTTCCGACTTAATCGTTTACTCGAATCTGGTAATATTACGCAAGAAGAGTACGACCGTCAGATTGCCGCAGCTATTACGAAAGCTGACGAATTGACGATAGCTGCGTACGAGGAAGTTGACGCAATGAAGCGTGCCGCAGAAGAAAAACTCGGAGATCAGATTTACTACCTTGACCTACAGACAGGTGAATGGAAGAAACATAAAGACGCGTTACAGTACGAATACGAAAAAGGGATCGAAGACGAAAAGATCTTACGTCAGAACGCATATCAAGAGTTACTCGGTATCGCGGAAGAGTACGGAATTGACCTAAACAACTTGGTTGACGGTGATCTTAAAATATTAAACGCGGTTGTCCGTGGACGTGGTGACGGGTACATCAAAGAATGGAACACTACCCATGGGCGCGTGAATGACGACGCTACAACCTCTATTCTCGAATTACGTCAGACGATGACGCCGGACATGGTCGAAGAAGCGCGCGAAACACTCGAACCGTATCAGGAAGAGATGATGGCGCAATTTGACGCAATGAACGCTGAATCTGAAACAAAAATGCAAGATTTAGAGGAGTTGTCACAACGTGATTTAGAAGAACACGCACGCAGAACCGCCAAACCTTACCGCGATGAAATGATTAAAGCCTTCGACGCAATGAACGCCGAATCTGAAACAAAAATGCAAGATTTAGAGCGACTATCACATCGTGACCTTTCAGTAGAAGGTAGTTCGACCGCCGGTACATTCGCTAACTCGGTGATGACAGGGTTTACTAACTTATCTGTCTGGTTACGTAACTTCGTATTACCTGCACCGCAGATGACACCTCCAAGTATCGGAAACGGTGGACACATGATGTATGATATGGACAGCTACTCGCTACCAGAAGCACCACAAGCTGCGTTAAGCGACATCGACGCGACTATCCCCGGTGTATCGACATTCGACTCAGCGTTACTGTCAGCACCGTCAATGCCGTCGAAACGTTATTCACGCGCACAGTCGAATCCGTCACTCGTAACGACGAACCAGACAACGCAGAACTACAACATTTCGCTCAATCTCGACAATGTCGCTATTCATAACGACAACGACATCGACGATATCGCACGTAAATTAACCGAATCTATGAAACGCGAACTGTTCGTATACGGTTCGTAGATAAAAAAAACCACGAGAAATATCGTTGAAAAATCAAGTATTCGGTACTTCTCGTGGTATAATAAAGATAAATATCGGGTCTAACCCCGACTAAACGAGGTGAACAATATCTACATCAACGGATTAAAAATAGAAACAACCCGAGAGCGACCGCGAATACCGGTTTCAGTCCCGACATTCGATCGTGGACGGTCGGTACTATCTAACGGAGATTTCGGGTACAATAAACGCTACGAACCGCGATCATGGTCGTTTTCGACCTATCAAGACGTGTCAACGCTTTCACAAGCCGACACACACGAAATTGTCATCGACAAGCGACGCTATTACGCGAACCTGACTAGTTACGATATATCACCACTCGATTCAGACTTCGTCGAAACGGCGCTAACGTTCAACGTACAACCGTTCGCGTACTTACTCGAAAACGAACCCGTCAAATTCGGTTCGTTGACTTCTACCGGACAACAGACGCTCGCTTTCCGCGCGCTCGGTTCGGTCGATTCTGAACCGATTATCGAAATTTACGGTACACGCGACACTGAAACATGGTTAACGTTCGACGACTCGATTATCAAGTTAACTGCCGTTCCAGGTTATTTAAAAATCGACTGCCGTGAATATCGACTCAACGTATACGACGCGAACGGACAGTTACGAAACGATTTACTGACGTCAGAGTTTATCCGTCTAGCGCCAGGTAATGTCGGTGTATCAATGTCACCCGGAATTAGGGTCGAATTGACCGGAAATTGGAGGGACTTGTAATGGCTAGACTGTTAGAAACGTTAAACCCGATCGAAGCGCTCGTACATGAAACTTTAAACGGCGAGTACGAATTAACGTTCACTACAACCGCCCGCGACGTTAACAAGTTCGACTTATTATCGGCACATACACCAAACGGACGGCAGCTATTCCGCGTTGCTGGTGTGACAAATCACGCCGATAAATCAGAAATCTTCGCACGACACGTATTCTTCGATTTATCTGGTAATTTCTCGCTCGGTTTTGAATCTAAAGACGTAACCTGTCAGACGATGATTAACAAGTTCGTTTCGTCGTTAACTGAACCGTTAGCACCATTCGCGTTATCGACCGACATTACGGCGCGAAACAGTTACAACCCGGAAGAAGCGAACGCACTCGAAATTCTCAGTCACGGAAAACGCTCGATTGTCGGTGTAAATGACGCTGAGTTATTGCGCGACAACTACGCTGTAAAACTGCAGAAACGTCTAGGTTCAGATACGAACGTGTTAATCCA
Organism: Bacilli bacterium; assembly: GCA_051648945.1. GTDB lineage: Bacteria > Bacillota > Bacilli > JBOFGC01 > JBOFGC01 > JBOFGC01. Next base: position 2,495 of record JBOFGC010000326.1, on the reverse strand, counting down.
CCCACGGAACAACATTCTCGATTTAAAACGTGAATACTCATCTGACGATATCTGTACGAAGATTTTCTTGCGTGGTGGAACGGAAGAAGCGCCGTTAGAAGCGACGATAACTTCACCGTTAATCGACAAATATCCGGTTGTATACGCTCGACGCTACCAGAACGAAACTGAGTCGATTACAACCGTTGAACAGTTAATTGCGTGGGGTAAGCTACACTTCGACACTGACCGGATCGACGTTCCGAAGCTTTCATTCGATTTCGACGTGTTCGGAGATCTCGGACTACAACTCGGTGACTCCGCACTTGTGCGTGTTCCGGAGTTGGACGTCGATGTACGCAGCCGTGTAACCGGATACGATTACGATCCGATGACGCGGAAATATGTAAAACTGTACTTCGGTGACAAATCGACAGGGTTAGCCGGTTTTATCGGTGACACGACGACTGGTATCGTAGATGAAGCTGTAAAAAACGTCGATGAAAAGTTACAAGCCGAAATCGACAACGCTAACGAAGCAATTCAAAAAGAGTACGAAGCAAGGGTAGAAGCTGTTAACGACGCAATTGCAAAAGCGGAAGCTGATGCCGAAGTGATGAAAGAAGAGTTACAGACTGAAATTTCACAAGCAGTAACCGATTGGAATACCGAATTCGAAGAAGCGAAAACGCAGATTGATAATTCGATTGGGAGTGTATCGAAAGAACTTGACGAGTATATCAAGTCGACTGATGAGATTATCGCCGAACACGACGATTTGTTCGTAAACACTAACATCGCGATCGGGAATATGAATACTGAAATAGGTAATGCTAAAAACGACATCTCAGATTTATTCGAATCAACAGAAGCAAATCAAGGAGCTATCGTAACCGTTTCGAACAATCTCGGTACGTTATCAACCAAAGTCAGCAACGTGGAAACCACAGCGAATACAGCGAATGCTACAGCTTCAGAAGTGAAACAAACAGCTTCTGAATTAACAAGTACTGTATCGTCGTTGCAAGGAACAGTAAACACAGCGACAGGTGACATCACTAAATTAAAATCAGACGTTACTACAGTTACTCAAACAGCAACGAGTTTGTCTAGTAAGGTTACATCGCTCGAATCGGACAATGTCACGAACAAACAGAATATTGCTTCCGTTACTCAGACGGCGGACGGACTCAAAAATGAAGTATCGTCAGTTACAACTACAGCGAATACCGCATTAGCTAAAGCGACAACCGTAGAACAAACTGCGAGCGGTCTAAGTAGTAAGGTTACATCACTCGAAACTTCTGACGGTGTACAAAACTCTGCGATATCTTCATTGGAACAAACAGCAAACGGATTAACGAGTACTGTATCAAGTCATACGACAGAAATCAACGGATTGAATACAACTGTATCAACACATACGAGCGAAATCAAGCAGACGTCTGATAAAATCTCAATGGTTGTTTCAAACGGTTCTACTGCTTCCGCAGTACAATTGACACCCAACGCACTGACAGCGATTGCAAAAGATATCAACTTAAAAGGGAATGTACAGTTTGATTCACTCGTCGAAGGTGATGGGACGAACACGCAGATTTTAGGCGGTAAAATTAAGACGAACTCGATTAGTGCGAATAAGTTGATACTATCTGATACACAAAACTTGTTATCATTTGTAGCGGGAGAAGACTTGAAGAATTCAACCGTCACATGGGCGAGTCCTTATTTTCACGCTAATTTCCCTGACCAAGCGAATTGCTCCCTAACTTACATTAGAGAACCGGTTAGAAGTAGGGATTGGGTCAATAAAAATATCACGTTACGCATAAAAGGCTCGATATGGCGAGGTTCTAGTTCCAGATTCAGGTTTGAAGTTCACTTTTATAAAGGACTCGCTTCGAATAGTGATTGGAAAAGAGGTGTTTATTCACCTTTCATAAGTCCAACCGGACACGAAGGTGTTATAGATATCACTATGAATTTAGGCACAATTGCTCATGATGAGGAGGCTTATTACATACGAATAACTAAAGAAACACCTGATACTGCAGTTTATGGTGTTCAAGGTCTTTCGATTTTGCAAATGAACGCAGGCGAACTCATCGTTGACGGTGCAATCAAAGCGAATCACATCGTTTCAGGTTCAGCAGAATTAGGTGCGGTGACGAGTAAGGTTCTTTCAACCGAAGCACTAAACGCTGCATGGGCAAATATCGGTAATGCGATTATCAACAAACTGACATCAGATGACGCATTATTCCAGAGATTAACCGCAAAATCTGCGTGGATTACGTCTGCGAATATCGTGTCGTTGGAAGCTTCGAGCATTAAAGGTAAGGTTTTATCATCAACGAACGGCGGATTAAAATTCGACTTAGACGGAAACCGCTTGTGGTTAACAGAAAACTCAAGAATTGCTTACTGGAATTCTGATACACAAATTGTAGCTGAAACTCGATACGGTACTAATGCGTACTTGCCGAGTCAATCGCCAGATATTAACAATTCACTCG
>JBOFGC010000325.1:0-9170 GCA_051648945.1 Bacilli bacterium | reverse complement strand
AAATGGCTATCGCAATTGCTCGTCAAGGTGGATTGGGTATTATTCATAAGAATATGACAATCGATCAACAAGCAGAGCAAGTTGATAAAGTAAAACGCTCAGAAAACGGCGTAATTACAAACCCATTTTTCTTAACACCATCGCATAGAGTTGCTGATGCTGAAGTATTGATGAGTAAATATCGTATTTCAGGTGTACCAATTGTAAATAATGAGGAGCAACTCAAATTAGTCGGAATCTTAACAAATCGCGATTTGCGTTTTATTCAAGATTACTCAATTATTATTGAAGATGTAATGACAAAAGAGAATTTAATTACGGCTGAAGTAGGTACAACACTTGCTGATGCAGAAAAAATTCTACAAAAGCATAAAATCGAAAAGTTACCTATTGTGGATGACGAAGGAATTCTCAAAGGGTTAATTACAATTAAAGATATCGAAAAAGTGATTGAATTTCCAAACGCAGCAAAAGACGGTTTAGGACGATTACTTTGCGGAGCAGCTGTTGGAGTAACAAATGACACAATGGAACGTGTGGAGAAGTTAGTAAAAGCAAATGTTGATGTGATTGTTATCGATACAGCACATGGTCATTCAGCGGGCGTAATTGCTAAAGTGAAAGAAATTCGCACAGCATACCCAGAGTTAAATATCGTAGCAGGGAATGTTGCAACAAAAGAAGCGACACGCGACTTAATTCAAGCAGGTGCTAATATTGTAAAGGTCGGAATTGGTCCTGGTTCAATATGTACAACACGCGTTGTAGCAGGTGTTGGTGTACCGCAAATTACGGCAATCTATGAATGTGCAACAGAAGCGCGAAAACATGGCGTTTCAATTATTGCAGATGGTGGAATTAAGTACTCTGGCGATTTAGTCAAAGCAATTGCATCGGGTGGAAACGTCGTTATGCTAGGTAGTATGCTTGCTGGATGTGCAGAGAGCCCTGGTGATACGGAAATCTATCAAGGTCGTCAATTTAAAGTGTATCGTGGTATGGGTAGTGTTGGAGCAATGGAAAAAGGAAGTAAAGACCGTTATTTCCAAGCTGATAGTAAAAAACTCGTTCCTGAAGGTATTGAAGGTCGTGTACCGTATAAAGGAAAGTTAGAAGAAACAATCTATCAACTCGTAGGTGGAATTCGTGCAGGGATGGGTTATTGTGGCGCAGCGACAATTGCTGACCTTATCGAAAACGCACAATTTATTCGTATGACAGGTGCTGGTTTACGAGAAAGTCATCCACATGATGTACAAATTACAAAAGAAGCACCAAATTACTCTGTTTAAAAATTTTTTTGAGGTGAAGCATGGTCTTCACCTCTTTTTATTGGTATTCTAAGATAAGATAAACAATAAAAGGAGTAGCAGGAAAATGAAGTCTATCACACGCGTAATATCAGTAGCTGTACTAATGTTTTTCCTAGTAGGAACATTAGGTCTAACAACAGCGCAAGCAAAAACACATGTATTAACAACAGAAGCAGAAGCTGCCATTTTAATTGATGCAGCAACAGGTATCGTTCTCGCAGAAAAAAACAGTAATGTTGCACTTCCAATTGCAAGCATGACAAAACTAATGAGTGAGTATTTAATTAGTGAAGCAATTGCAAAAGGAAAAATTTCATGGGATGATACGGTAACTGTTGGACAGTACGCGCATGAAATTTCTCAAAATACAAAGTTATCAAATGTGCAACTTGAACTTAATGGAAAATATTCAGTTCGTGAATTGTATGAAGCGATGGCGATTTATTCTGCAAATGGTGCAACAATCGCACTTGCAGAGTATGTAGCAGGAACGGAAACAGAATTCGTTAAGAAAATGAATGCAAAAGCGGAAAAATTAGGATTAGGCGAATATAAATTCGTTAATGCTACAGGTTTAAATAACGAAGATTTAAAAGGCAAACATCCAGCAGGAACAACGGCTACAGATGAGAACATGATGAGTGCGAGAGCGACAGCGGCACTTGCTTACCACTTGATCAACGAATTTCCAGAAGTGCTTGAAATTGCAAGCATTCCAAAGAAAGTGTTTCAAGAAGGCGGTAAATATCCAATTCAGATGGATAACTGGAACTGGATGTTACCAAGTCTTGTTTATGGTTATGAAGGAATGGACGGTCTAAAGACAGGTTCAACGCCAACAGCTGGCTATAGCTTTACGGGAACTGCGAAGCGTGGGGAAATGCGATTAATTTCTGTTGTAATGAAAACAGATTCATACCAAGCTCGTTTTGATGAAACAAAAAAAATATTAGATTACGGTTTTAATAATTTCGAATTAAAAGAAGTGTATGCAAAAGGTGATACACTGAAAGTAAAACAGCCTGTTTCAAAAGGGAAAGAAAAAGAAATTAGTCTGTCAGTAAATGAAGATGTTGTTGTTCCGGTAGCAAAAGGAACAAAAATTAAAGTAAAAGAAAAGTTTGTAGCGAGTAAAAAATTAGTAGACGAAGATGGTGCGCTTATTGCTCCGATTGAAAAGGGAAATAAAGTAGGAAGCTTAGCAATTTCTGCAGATAAAGGCGATGCTTTTGATTATGTAAGCGCAAATATTGAGAACGTGAGTAAGGTGAGTGTCGAAGCAGATGAAACAGTAGACAAAGCAAACTTTATTGTTCTTGGATTTCGTGCAATTGTAGAGTTCTTTGCGAGTATGTGGGATAGTGTCGTCTCGTTAATTACAGGATGGTTAGGTTAAATTCATAGTGTAATGCTTTTCTTTACTAGACGAACATGGTAGAATTCATTAAAATGTAATGTGTTAGTATTTTTTAAATATATAAACTTATTTGTTAAATGCAAAACATTTATTCAGACTATATTAAAGATAAGGTTCTAGGAGGGTTTCTTCATGTCAATTAAAGGTACAGAGCGTGTAAAACGCGGAATGGCAGAAATGCAAAAAGGCGGCGTTATTATGGACGTTGTTAACGCTGAGCAAGCAAAAATCGCAGAAGCAGCTGGTGCTGTAGCAGTAATGGCACTTGAACGCGTTCCAGCTGACATTCGTGCAGCGGGTGGCGTATCGCGTATGGCTGACCCAACAATCGTTGAGGACGTTGTAAATGCCGTATCAATTCCAGTAATGGCTAAATCACGTATTGGTCACTATGTAGAAGCAAAAGTACTAGAATCTTTAGGTGTAGATTACATCGATGAGAGTGAAGTATTAACACCAGCGGATGAAGTATACCATATTAATAAAAAAGAATTTACAGTACCATTTGTTTGTGGGTGCCGTGATTTAGGTGAAGCATTACGTCGTATCGGTGAAGGTGCATCAATGTTACGTACAAAAGGTGAGCCAGGAACAGGAAATATCGTTGAAGCTGTTCGCCATATGCGTCAAGTAAATGCAGAAGTACGTAAAATCGCTGGTTTAAGCTTAGACGAATTAATGTTTGAAGCAAAACGTATCGGCGCGCCTTATGAATTATTATTACAAGTAAAAGAATTAGGCCGTTTACCTGTCGTAAATTTCGCAGCAGGCGGAATTGCAACACCAGCAGATGCAGCACACATGATGCACTTAGGCGCAGATGGCGTATTCGTAGGTTCGGGTATCTTCAAATCGGACAACCCAGAAAAATTCGCACGCGCAATCGTTGAAGCGACAACACATTACGAAGACTATGCACTTATCGCATCTCTTTCTAAAGGTTTAGGAAACGCGATGAAAGGTATCGAAATCAGTAACTTACTTCCATCAGAGCGTATGCAAGAGCGTGGCTGGTAAGATATGAAAAGAGTAGGTGTACTTGCTCTACAAGGTGCGTTTCGTGAACATATGAAAAGTGTACAATTTTGTGGAGCAGAAGCGATTCAAATAAAGAAAGTGGAACAACTAGACGAAATAGATGCACTGATTTTACCTGGTGGGGAATCAACAGCGATGCGTCGTCTTATGGACCGCTATCATTTCATTGAACCATTACGCGCCTTTGCGAAAAGCGGAAAACCTATGTTCGGAACGTGTGCGGGCATGATTCTTCTTGCATCTGAAATCGAAGGCTATGAAGAAGGTCATCTAAAGCTTATCGATATGCGCGTTCGTCGCAATGCATTTGGTCGTCAAGTAGATAGCTTTGAAGCGAAATTAAAAGTAAACCATGTAGCAGATGATTTTGAAGCCGTCTTTATTCGTGCACCTTTAGTACTTGATGTTGGACCAGACGTTGAAGTGCTGTGCACGCATAATGAGGAAATCGTAGCTGTGCAACAAGGAAATGTTATAGCAACATCTTTTCATCCAGAACTTACAGATGATCATCGTTTGACAAAGTACTTAATTTCTCTTGCTTAACAAAGTGAAATTATGGTAATTTAGAAAAAAAGACTGTGAAAAGACCTAGTAAGATGGCGAAACGAAAACAAAGAGAGCATAGCGGTTGGTGAAAGCTATGTACACGTCGGTATCTGAATCTCTCTTGGAGTTGATTGTTAAATGACATTGTCATGGAAACAGATCCGGTTTTGTCGCCGTTATCGATATCGAGTGAGATGAACGCGCGTTCGTCTAACTAGGGTGGAAACACGGGCTATAGAGTTCTCGTCCCTTTTTTAAGGGGAGAGGACTCTTTTTGTATTGTTTTGTAAATACTATGTATATAAAGGAGTGTTAACATGTTAGATTTACGCCTTATTCGTACCAATGTAGATGGTGTGAAAAAACAAATTGAAACAAGAGGAAAAGCATTTCCGGAGTTTGACCAACTTGCAAAGTTAGATGTCGAACGTCGTGATTTAATTGCACAAACAGAACAATTAAAGAGTAGAAGAAATGAAGTTTCATCATTAATCGCACAAATGAAACGTGAAAAGAAAGATGCTGATGCACTCATTCTTGAAATGCGTGAAGTTGGGGATAAAGTAAAAGAACTTGACGATCAATTACGTATTGTTGATGAAAATGTACAATCAATTTTACTTAGTTTTCCAAACATCCCGCACAGCAGTGTACCTATTGGCTTAACAGAAGAAGAGAATGTCGTTTTACGTACTTGGGGTGAAGTGCCGACATTTGATTTTGAACCACAACCACACTGGGATGTAGCAGAAGGTCTAGGATTATTAGACTTTGAAAGAGCAGCGAAAGTTACGGGAAGTCGTTTTGTTTACTTAAAAGGAGCGGCTGCTAAATTAGAGCGTGCATTAATCGGTTTTATGTTAGATGTTCATACGGAAGAGCACGGGTATACAGAAATGGTACCACCGTTTATCGTAAATCGCTCAAGTATGACAGGTACAGGCCAACTACCTAAGTTTGAAGAAGATGCGTTTAAACTAGAAGGCACAGAATACTTCTTAATTCCAACAGCAGAAGTACCGGTTACAAATTATCATGCAGATGAAATTTTAACAAACGACCAATTACCGATTAAATATACAGCACATAGTGCATGTTTCCGTGCCGAAGCAGGAAGCGCTGGACGAGATACACGCGGACTAATTCGCCAACATCAGTTTAATAAAGTAGAACTAGTTCAATTTGTAACACCAGAATCATCGTATGAAGCGTTAGAAAGCTTAACAAATCAAGCAGAAAAAATTCTTCAAAAACTAGAACTCCCATATCGTGTACTTAGCTTATGTACAGGTGATATTGGTTTTTCAAGTGCGAAAACATACGACCTTGAAGTTTGGTTACCAAGCTTTAACATGTACCGCGAAATTAGTTCTTGCAGTAACTTTGAAGACTTCCAAGCACGCCGAGCAGGTATCCGTTTCCGTCGTGACAAAGACAGTAAACCAGAATTCGTACACACATTAAATGGTTCTGGGCTTGCCATCGGTCGTACAGTAGCTGCCATTTTAGAAAATTACCAACAAGCAGATGGAACAGTGAAAATACCGACTGTGTTACAACCGTATATGGGTGGAAAAGCAGTAATTGAATAAGGTTTTTCTTACTAGGATAATCAATATTATCCTAGTAAGAAAAAAATACATTTTAGGTGTTGACTTATTTTGAAAGTTATATTATAGTATAACTTGTCACGGAGGAATACCCAAGTCTGGCTGAAGGGATCGGTCTTGAAAACCGACAGGGGTGTCAAAGCCCGCGGGGGTTCGAATCCCTCTTCCTCCTCCATACATAAAATGTCAAACCTAATTCATTGCGAATTAGGTTTTTTTATTTTTAAAAATAAAAATAAGGAGGCGTGGACATGAATGATGAGTTTTGGATGAGTAAAGCAATCGAGTGCGCTGTTTCTGCGGAGGAAATCGGTGAAGTGCCGATTGGAGCAGTCGTTGTCTATAACAATGAAATCATTGCAACAGGATATAATTTACGAGAAAAAAATCAAGTTGCAACTGCGCACGCCGAAATTATTGCCATTAATAAAGCATGTGAACACCTAGGAACTTGGCGGCTAGAAAATTGTACCCTATATGTAACGCTAGAGCCGTGTCCAATGTGCGCGGGTGCAATCGTACTTTCGCGAATTCCAACAGTTGTATTTGGTGCATTCGATCCAAAAGGTGGATGTTGTGGAAGTATCGTCAATTTGTTAAATGAAAAACGCTTTAATCACCAAGTTGAAGTAAGGGCTAAGGTGTTAGAAACAGAGTGCGCGGAACTGCTTCAGAAGTTCTTTCGTGCGATTAGAGAACGTAAGCGAATTGAAAAAATAGAAAAGAAGGCATGAGATTGCTTTTTTTCGTATTAAATTGTATAATCGTTACTGTACTCTTTAGTGAGTTACAATCTTTGCCGTGCTAGGTGGGGAGATAGCGGTGCCCTGTACTTGCAATCCGCTTTAGCAAGACTGAACGCTTTCCGAGGGGAGCGTTGGTAGTTTGGTGTTTATTGAAGCACGTTGATAGGGAAGCTTTTTTACAACAGAAGCCCATGAACCATGTCAGGTCCGGAAGGAAGCAGCATTAAGTGGTTACTTTTGTGTGTGAGCAAAGTGATAACTGGAGTGTGGATTTTATATCGGCTATTGACTGTTTCTCGACGAAAGATGCACGGTGTAAATAAGTATATAAAACCTTTCTTAACGTATGTTAAGAAAGGTTTTTTTGTTAAAAAGTTTTTTGTTTCTTTTTCCGTAATGATTTATAATGGTAAATAGAGTGACTATTAATGAACTCCGAATAAGAAAGGAGGCAGTGATATGCATTATCAAGCGCTTTATCGAGTGTGGCGACCGCAAAGTTTTGATGATTTAGTCGGTCAAGACCATATCTCGCGTACACTTCGACAAGCTATTGTTCAGGATAAAGTATCACATGCCTATTTATTTACAGGTCCAAGAGGTACTGGTAAGACAAGTACGGCAAAAATCTTTTCAAAAGCAATAAACTGTCCGAATCACCATGAAGGTAATCCGTGTAATGTTTGTGATACATGTCGTTCGATAACGGAAGGCAGTAACACAGACGTAATAGAGATGGACGCAGCATCGCATAATGGCGTAGAGTATATTCGTGATATTCGAGACGCTGTTCAACTCGTTCCTACCGATGCCACGTTCAAGGTGTACATTATTGATGAAGTACATATGCTAAGTTCAGGTGCATTTAATGCCTTATTAAAAACGCTTGAAGAACCACCAGAGAATGTCATTTTTATTTTAGCAACAACTGAAGTACATAAAGTTCCATTAACGGTTATGAGTCGTTGCCAACGATTTGATTTCTTTAAAATTAATCGTAAAACGATGTTTGATCGATTGAGTTATATTCTGGAGCAAGAGAAAGTAACATTTACCGATGATGCGGTCAATGCAATTACATTGGCAGCGGAAGGCGGTATGCGTGATGCGTTAAGTTTGTTAGACCAAGCGATTTCATACAGCGACACAGAAGTCACTGAAAATGATGTTCTCGCGGTAACAGGTGCGCTACACCAGTCGCAAATGTTAGAGATGATTGCAGCAATTAGAGATGAAGACGCTGTACAAGCGACGAAGTTATTTTTGGATGTGTACAATGCAGGTAAAGATCCGAAACGATTTGTTGATGATTTGTTGTATTACTACCGAGATATCCTTGTCTATCAAACGTCTGAGCAATTAGGTGATGCTCTTGAGCGAGCACATTTATCACAACAGTTTGTAGAATTTGCGCAACAAACAGATAAAGATTTCTGTTTCAAAGCAATTCGTGAACTGACAAGAGCACAACAAGATTTACGGACGACGAGTTTTCCAAAAATCATTATTGAAACCGCTCTAATCAGATTATGCCAAAACAATCAGTCTAAAAAGGTAGAAACAGAAATCAAGCAATTGATGGATCGTATTTTTCAACTCGAAGAAAAAATTGCCAAAGGTCTCGTAACGACGCACACAGAGAGTAGTTCGCACCAAAAAGCGGAATCTAAACCAGAACCGCGTACGAGACAAAATAAAGGAATAAGCCAAAGTTTACAGAATCGAGTGTTTGGTATTCTTAAACAAGCGAAGAAAAAACATATCGAGGATGTAAGAAATAGTTGGGACTACTTCGTAAATCATGTAAAACAACAAAAACCCTCTGTTGGTGCATTAATAGAAAAGAGTAAACCGAGAGCGGCGTCTGATACAGGAATCGTATTATCGTTTCCAAATCAGATTTTTTGTGACATAGCATCTGAAAATCCAGAAGTTGAGCAAATGGTTCAACAATTCCTTAGAGATAAATGGATGAATCAAGTAGAAGTTGTCTACTTATTTGAAGAGCATTGGTTTACGTTACGTGATAAATTTTTATCCGAAAACGAACCGGTGAAAGATGACAAAGCATCAAACAACCCAGCGGTAGAACAAGCTTTACAAGTTTTTGATAAAGATATAGTTCATATTATAGAATAAATTGGAGGAATGAAATTATGATGCGTGGCGGAATGGGCAATATGATGAAGCAAATGCAAAAAATGCAAAAAAAGATGTTAGAAGCACAAGAAGAAGTGAAAAACAGCAGTGTTGAAGGTTCAGCTGGTGGTGGCGCTGTTAAAGTTACAATGAATGGCGTAAAAGAAATTCAAGACTTAATTATTGATAAAGAAGTTGTAGACCCTGAAGATGTAGAGATGTTACAAGATTTAATCTTAGTGGCTATTACGGACGCTTCAAAAAAAGCGGATGATTTGAATGAAAAAATTATGGGCCCACATACACAAGGTTTAAATATGCCGGGCTTATTCTAGTTTTAGTAAAATGCTATGCAACA
>JBOFGC010000324.1:0-2023 GCA_051648945.1 Bacilli bacterium | reverse complement strand
GAAACAAACGGAGAATCCAGTACCGCAACCATTACGCCATCTACTGCAATATAGTGGACTGAAGCCATACCAAATAAAAAAAGTAGAAGAACGACTCGCTCTTTTAACGAAACACAAAACAGCAAAACCCGATGCGTGGATTCGCGCAATGCGTGCGAATTTCTATGATGCCTTTGTCGAAACACAACAAGAAAAACATATTACCCAACATAAAGAAACACTCAAAGAGATTTTAAGCGAAGCAGAAACAAGTGCAAGCCGATTCGAAAGTATCGGAGACTTTTTACACTTTATTGAAATGTACCGGGAATCGCAACAAACAGCCAAACACAACACATCGTCCGACCGCATCACGTTAAGCACCATTCACCGTGCCAAAGGATTAGAGTGGCCATGTGTCTTCATTATCGGTGCAAATGACAACAATCTCCCGCATACAGCAGCACAAAAAGCAGGAGATTTAAAAGACACGCGTTTCGTTGCAAAAAAACAAGATATTGATGCAGGCATCGAAGAAGAGCGCCGCCTATTGTACGTAGCAATTACACGCGCAAAAGAACGCCTTTTCATCTGCAGTCCAAAATTTTATCAAGGCCAAAACGTAGAAGTTTCCCGCTTCTTAAATGAAGCATACGGTTTGTCCGACACAAAACCACAACCGAATACACTAAACACCGTTGTCGTCAAAGCCTATCTATGTCAGTCCAAATCATGTAACGTTTTCATGCGCATCAAAGCAGGTGAAAAACCAGCACCATTACGTGAATGCCCAAAATGCAACGGCGACATGCTACTCGGAAAAAAACGCGTCCCATTAACATAAGACCACAGCGTACAGATGAACAAACTATTTTAAGATACAGAGAAGATATGAAAAGTAACACGTAGCAAAAAAGACACTGGTGTAAAATCCAGTGTCTGACTCGAAAGAAAGCGAACAACTACCAAAAGAAGTACGAAGACTCTATCTGTGCAAAAAGCGCATAACAATCCCCCATCCATAGCAGGATGGGGGTGTTTTTAAAATTCAGAAAATAAAACATAGAGAGATTTGCAGATGTATCTTTTGACATCTCGATACTACATTGATGAACTTTGGGCTGATAATCTTTACAAATTTGATGCTATGCCTCTTTTAAATACCTTGTTGAAGTTCTTTATCCTTTTCAGCTTTGCTACGTCGCTAAATCTACCATGCAATCGGTTACTATTTTCTTTTAGTAGTAAATGCGCATGTAGATACCTCTATTACCGTTTCGCATTTATTCTCTATTATTTGTTGAAGTCGCTTATGTGAAAGAGTATAAACATATTTGTCTTCTCGCTTACTGGCAGCTAAGACTACTGTTTCATCCTCAATGATTTTCGTAGTAAATACGATTCGAATACCTTGTTTTTTGAATGTTATTTTTTTGCACATAGAGAGATTTCCGAAAAGGTCTTTGCTAATTTCATCCCCGCGAATACTAATCCTCTCTAATGCCTGGATTGCAAGTATGCGAATAGAATTGTCTAGCTCTTTAAGGTCATCAATCACACTATGATGTATCTTAATTTTAGCCATTTAACCTAAACTAAAGAATTCATCATCAGTCATATGCCCGTACAATCTTCTTCCCTCTTCCACTTCTTCTTGGAAGTGATCGTATAGATTCACAATAAGGGGCTTCTTTACGATGCGAAGTGCTAATTGTTTAGAGATCTATGTGCCTGGCGCAGTCCCCAAGCTCCGCACCAATATACGCGACTCTCATATTATTTTCACCACCCAAGAATGAAAAGCTTTAACGCGAGCCACAATTATTTTCATCGAACATAACCATGAACGCGAGCGTAATCTTTTTCACAACCCATCGATGAAAAGGTTTTAACGCGTGCTCAATTCTCCGCAAGGGAAGGCGGAGTCAGGGACCGGAGACTCCCGTGGGACAGGTAGCCAAGTATGACCCCGCAGGAGCAGCTTTTTCGCGACGAGGAGGCATACGGCTGCCCCACAGGAAAGCGAAGGTCCCTGACGTAGCCG
>JBOFGC010000323.1:0-9006 GCA_051648945.1 Bacilli bacterium | reverse complement strand
GCGTGTAATGCTTCAACAACGCGTCCTAAACACTCATCTACCGCTTCGATTGCCTTCATTGTTGGCTCAAGCATTCCGCTATGACCAACCATATCAGGGTTTGCGAAGTTTAAGATGATGACATCATTTTCTTCTGCTTCGATTGATGCTACAAGTGCGTCTGTTACTTCATAAGCACTCATTTCAGGCTTCAAATCATATGTAGCAACATCTGGTGATTTGATAAGAATACGAGATTCTCCTTCAAACTCACTACGACGACCACCACTGAAGAAGAACGTAACGTGTGGATACTTTTCTGTTTCAGCAATACGTAATTGACGTAGGTTGTTTTGTGTTAACACTTCACCTAACGTGTTGTCTAAATTAATTGGTTGGAACGCAACATAACCATCCACAGTTTCACTGAAGAGTGTCATACATACGAAATGTATATTTTGTGGAATCGCAGTGCCGCGGTCGAACTCACGGAAATCTTTATTTGCAAATGTATTTGCAATTTGAATCGCACGGTCAGGACGGAAGTTGTAGAAAATGATGGAATCATTGTCTTCAATTTTCGCAATTGGTGCGTCTTTTTCGTTAGTAATTACACATGGTAATACGAACTCGTCATAGATACCATTTGCATAAGAATCTTCAACAGCTTCTTTGGCAGATTTGTATGCCGGGCCTTCGCCGTTTACCATTGCTTTGTATGCTTTTTCAACACGTTCCCAACGATTGTCGCGGTCCATTGAATAATAACGTCCTGAGATTGTCGCGATTTGGCCTACACCAAGTTCTTGACACTTCTCTTCTGTTTGTTCAATGAAACGTAATGCCGATTGTGGCGCTACGTCACGTCCATCAAGGAAAGCGTGAATGAATACATCTTTTACACCATGATCTTTTGCTAATTTTAAAAGAGCAAACATATGGTTGATATGACTGTGGATACCACCATCAGATAATAGACCAAATAAATGAAGTGCTTTGTTGTTGTTTTTCGCATGCATAACAGCGTCAACTAATGTTGAATTTTCTTCAAACTCGCCTTCGCGAATGGCGATGTTTACACGTGTTAGACTTTGATAAACGATACGACCTGCACCGATGTTTAAATGTCCTACTTCTGAGTTCCCCATTTGGCCTTCAGGTAAACCTACAGCTTCACCTTGAGCAACTAAATGAGTATGTGGAAATTGATTCCAGTACTTATCGAAGTTCGGTTTTTTCGCTTGCGCAACGGCGTTACCAAACGTCTCGTTACGAATTCCAAAACCATCTAAGATAATTAGTGCTAATGGTTTGTTACTCATTATTTGCCAGCCTCCACAAGCTTCACAAATGAAGCAGCTTCAAGACTAGCGCCACCAACTAACGCGCCATCGATATCAGATTCATTCATGTACTCACGAATGTTTTCAGGTTTTACGCTACCGCCGTATTGAATACGAACAGCATCAGCAGCTGTTTGTGAGAATTTCTCAGCAACTACTTTACGGATGTATGCACATACTTCGTTTGCATCTTGTGCAGTTGAAGAACGGCCAGTACCGATTGCCCAGATTGGCTCATATGCGATTACAGTAAGTTTTACTTGCTCTTCAGTTAAACCTTCTAAAGCAGCTTCAACTTGACCTTTACAAATATCAAACGTTTTGTTTGCTTCACGCTCTTCTAACGTTTCACCGCAACATACGATTGGCGTTAAACCGTGAGCAAAAGCTGATAATGTTTTGTTGTTTACTGTAGCGTCCGTTTCAGCGAACATTTCGCGACGCTCAGAGTGACCTAGAATTACATATTGTACGCCTAAATCTTGTAATGCTACCGGGCTTGTTTCGCCTGTGAAAGCACCTTGCTTTTCCCAATGCATATTTTGAGCTCCGATTTTTAAGTCCGTACCTTTTGCTGCATCAACTAAAGATGCTAAAGCAAACGCCGGTGCACAAATAATGCTATCTACTTCGTTAGCTGCTGGTACTGTAGTTTTCACTTCGTTAACAAAGCTAAGCGCTTCTGATAACGTTTTGTGCATTTTCCAGTTACCTGCGATAATTGGTTTACGCATGGAGAACACCATCCTTAATTATTAGTCACACTATCTATCCTACAGGAAAAAGAAGGAAAAGTACAAGCCAACAACGGGAGCGGACTTGAACTTTTTCTTCACATTTCACAATAGTGTAGAAATGTCTTATTTATCGTTTAAAAGATCTACGCCTGGAAGTGCTTTGCCTTCCATGAATTCTAATGACGCGCCTCCGCCAGTAGAAATGTGGCTCATTTTATCAGCTAAGTTGAATTTCTCAACTGCAGCAGCAGAATCTCCACCACCGATTACTGAATACGTACCTTCAGCAGCAGCTAATGCTTCAGCTACAGCTTTCGTTCCGCCTTCTGTAATTTTCCATTCGAATACGCCCATAGGTCCGTTCCAGATCACAAGCTTCGAATTTTTAATTACATCTGCATAGATTGCAGCAGTTTTCGGTCCGATATCAAGTGCTTGCCAATCGCTTGGAATGCTATCGATATCAACTGTTTTCACTTCAGCAGTTTCACTGAATTCAGGTGCGATTACAGCATCAACAGGCATATAGAATTTCACGCCTTTTTCTTTTGCTTTGTCCATGAAAGACTTCGCTAATTCGATCTTATCTTCTTCTAATAAAGATTGACCAACTTCATGTCCTTGCGCTTTTACGAATGTGTAAGCAAGTCCGCCACCGATGATTAAGTTGTCTACTTTGTCTAATAAGTTTTCAATTACACCGATTTTGTCTTTAACTTTCGCTCCACCGATAATTGCAGTGAATGGGCGCTCTGGGTTTGATAAAGCTTTACCAAGAACGTCGATTTCTTTTTGCATTAAAAGACCAGATACAGCTGGAATATGTTCTGCGATTCCTGCAGTTGAAGCGTGCGCACGGTGAGCAGCTCCGAATGCATCGTTTACATATACATCAGCAAGTTTAGCAAATTCTTTTGCTAATTCTGCATCATTTTTCTCTTCGCCAGCATAGAAACGTACGTTTTCAAGAACTAAAACGTCGCCTTCGTTCATTTCAGCGATTTTCGCTTCAACAGCAGGTCCGAAAGCTTCGTCAGCTTTCGCAACGTCTTTACCTAAATGTTCAGACAAACGTGCTGCAACAGCAGTAAGACGCATATCTTCGTTCACTTCACCATTTGGACGACCTAAGTGAGAAGCTAAGATAACTTTTGCACCTTGCTCCATTAAGTATTGAATTGTTGGAAGTGCAGCACGGATACGCGTATCATCTGACACTTGACCATCTTTCATAGGAACGTTAAAGTCTACACGACAGAAAACGCGTTTGCCTTTTACTTCGATATCTTGAATTGATTTCTTGTTCATGGCTAAAGCCTCCATATTTACAATTTTCTATATGTTCACAAGCAAAGAGCGGAAACAAAATTGTATCCGCTCTATTAAATTGCTATTCGAATTTTATGTGGCTTATTTAGCCATTGAAGAGAAATGTTTAACAGTACGAACTAATTGTGCAGTGTAAGACATTTCATTGTCATACCAAGCTACAGTTTTAACAAGTTGCTTGTCGCCAACTGTCATAACTTTAGTTTGAGTAGCATCAAATAATGAACCGAAAGTGATACCTACTACGTCTGAAGAAACGATTTCGTCTTCAGTGTAACCGAATGATTCGTTAGCAGCAGCTTTCATAGCAGCGTTAATTTCTTCAACAGTTACTGATTTTTCAAGAACTGTTACTAACTCAGTTAATGAACCTGTAGCAACAGGAACACGTTGAGCAGCGCCATCTAATTTACCTTGTAATGCAGGGATTACAAGACCGATAGCTTTAGCAGCACCAGTTGTGTTAGGTACGATGTTTTCAGCAGCTGCACGTGCACGACGGAAGTCACCTTTTGGATGTGGAGCATCTAAAGTGTTTTGGTCGCCAGTGTAAGCATGAATTGTAGTCATTAAGCCTTCAATTACGCCGAATTTGTCGTTTAATACTTTAGCCATAGGAGCTAAACAGTTTGTAGTACATGAAGCACCAGAGATAACTGTTTCAGTTCCGTCTAAGATTTCATGGTTAGTGTTGTAAACAACTGTTTTGATGTCGCCAGTTGCTGGAGCTGAGATAACAACTTTCTTAGCGCCTGCAGTTAAATGTTTAGAAGCACTGTCTTTGTCTGTGAAGAAACCAGTACATTCAAGAACGATATCAACACCTAACTCGCCCCAAGATAATTCTTCTGGGTTACGGTTTGCAAGTGTTACTACTTTTTTGCCGTTTACTAAGAAGTAACCATCGTGTACTTCTACTTCGCCGTCAAAACGACCTTGCATTGTGTCATATTTTAATAAGTGAGCAAGCATTTTTGTGTCTGTTAAGTCGTTGATTGCTACAACCTCGATACCTTCATTTTTCATGATCTCGCGGAATGCTAAGCGACCGATACGACCGAATCCATTAATACCAACTTTAACTGTCATGGAATTGCCTCCTATAATATAGTTAGTTTTTTTTTATAAATCCTATGTGAAAGGGATTAATCCCTTAACAACCGAATAGCTGCACCCTCATCCGTGATGAGCGTTGTTGTATAACCTTTTTTTACAAAAGCACTTATTGCTAAAGCTTTCGAAGCACCACCAGCAACACTAATTACATGTGGAATGTTCTCTAACTCTTTTAACTGTAAGCCAATTGTGTTCACTTTTGCGACGGTATGTCCGTCTTTATCGAAGTAGTATCCAAACGCTTCAGCAACTGCTAGCTTATCTTCTAGCTTCGCCATTTCATTGGTTGTACTATTTCTGCGTTTTGCCATTGTTACTGCATCACCAATTCCGTGAATAACGACGTTTGATGATCGAATAATGGACAATAACTCTTTAATTGCTGGTTCTGCTAGCATTGCTGCATGTGTTTCGTCACTCAAACGCTCTGAAACATGAAGCAGTCTATATGTACCCTGGATTCGTTCTGCAAACTTTGCACAAATGGAATTGGCTTGATTTTCTACTTGTTCTCCAAGTCCACCACGTGCGGGTACGAACAACAAATCTTTTAACCTTGAATCCGGTTGCATCATTTCCGCAACCGTTGCCATCGTTGTTCCCCCAGCCACAGCAACTATATTTTGTGCGGTAACTTTTGACTTTATACATTCAAAAGTTGCACGACCCATTTCTTTTTGTGTGAACGGGTCTATATCGCTATCTCCAGGAAGGACGATACATTCTGTTACACCTAATTGTTCTTTAAGTTGAAGTTCAATTTGATGTAGTCCCATCAGTTGTTTCATCGGTAACTCCATACTTTCCAAAAGTCGCTCACCATCTTCAGTTACATACATACCTAACTGTTCAAAACGAAGCAATTGTTGGTCTTTTAACATATTCACTTCTGAGCGCAGTACGCGTTCGCTAAGTCCAACCATTTGTGCTAAGGCTCTTCTCCCTATCGGTTGCAGCATATATACATACTGTAATATTTTGTACCGACGAAAGAGTAGTTCAAACAAATCCGGTACAAGCTTTTTTTGGAAATCTATCCATCGTTCCATGGTCTTCACCTTGGCCTTCGTTGATAGTGGACACTTTCTGTCCCGATGTTATGTATTATGTCCCACTTCAGCCAAAAAAAATCACCAAAGTAGTTTACTACTTTATTCTAACAATTGAATCATGAATTATCAATAACCGAAAGTGTTTTGAAAGCGTTTAATTATGAATTCTTTGTGAAGGGTTCCGCGTACGAGACATTCACCTTCGTAAAAAACGACAGGAATTTCCAATCCATACAATTTTGTCCATTCATCACTTTTTGAAATGTCGTACTCATTGAATGAGATGTCGTATTTCGAAACAAGAGGCATTAAGAACGCCTTCGCATCTTCACACAAGCAGCATCCTGACCTCGTGTAGAATTCCATGTTCATCACCTCGGATATTAAGCGCGCCCAGAGGGATTTGAACCCCCGACAGACATGGTACCGGAAACCATCGCTCTATCCAACTGAGCTATGGGCGCATATTTAAAAACCAATTTTTAGTATAGTGTAGTTTTTCGATGTTTTCAAGTAGTTTGTATTAAAATATCGTTTCTCGTCCTTTAGCCGTTTCTTTTCTTCCTATAACTCCGAATAGCGGATAAGATCACCCGCATATTGATGCGCAATTAATTTTCATTTACTCTTTCGTTAAAAAATAGGTTTATTTTCGCTCAACTTGTACTATATTGATAGTATACTTTCTTTTACCTTTTCATTTAATTGCAATTGTTTGACCTAAATTGACCTAAAAGGTATAGTAAAGATAAGACTTTATATTTAAATACACGCAAGTGGATATGTGGAGGAGGAAATAATTTTATGAATTTAATTCCTACAGTTATTGAACAAACGAGTCGTGGCGAGCGTGCTTATGACATTTACTCACGCTTACTAAAAGATCGTATTATTATTCTTGGTAGCGGTATTGATGACCAAGTAGCAAACTCAATCGTTTCGCAATTATTGTTTTTAGCAGCAGAAGACCCTGAAAAAGATATTAGCTTATACATCAACTCACCAGGTGGTTCAATCACAGCAGGTATGGCGATTTACGATACAATGCAATTCATCAAACCAAAAGTAAGCACAATTTGTATCGGTATGGCTGCATCAATGGGTGCATTCCTTTTAGCTGCTGGTGAAAAAGGAAAACGTTTCGCACTTCCAAACAGCGAAGTAATGATTCACCAACCATTAGGTGGCGCACAAGGCCAAGCAACAGAAATCGAAATCGCTGCAAAGCGCATCCTTTTCTTACGCGACAAATTAAATGGCATCCTTTCTGAGCGCACAGGTCAACCGATCGAAGTGATCTCAAAAGATACAGACCGAGACAACTTTATGACAGCAGAACGCGCTGTTGAGTACGGCCTTATTGACCAAGTACTTGTAACAAATCATCAATAATGTTTGCTAGAGCCACAGGATTTTTCTGTGGCTCTTTTTGATGGGATGGGGTAACGATGTGTTTTGGAGTTTATCGATGTGTTCTAGCCTTTTATCGATATGTTCCTCTCGTTTATCGATATGTTCTCATCTTTTATCGATATGTTCCTCTCGTTTATCGATATCTTCTCATCTTTTATCGATACGTTCTAGACGTTTATCGATACGTTCTACTCTTTTATCGATACGTTCCTCTCGTTTATCGATATCTTCTCAACTTTTATCGATACGTTCTACACGTTTATCGATATCTTCTACACGTTTATCGATATCTTCTCACCTTTTATCGATATGTTCCTCTCGTTTATCGATATCTTCTCACCTTTTATCGATATGTTCCTCTCGTTTATCGATATCTTCTCACCTTTTATCGATACGTTCTACACGTTTATCGATATCTTCTCACCTTTTATCGATACGTTCTACACGTTTATCGATATGTTCCTCTCGTTTATCGATATCTTCTACACATTTATCGATATGTTCCTCTCGTTTATCGATATCTTCTACTCTTTTATCGATACGTTCCTCTCGTTTATCGATATCTTCTCACCTTTTATCGATACGTTCTACTCGTTTATCGATACCTTCCCTCCGTTTATCAATACGCTCCCGCCAATCCACCGTCATTCGACAAAACATCAAATATAACTCTTTCTCCCTTCAGCCGTCTGTTCCTCATTTAATAGCACATACAACAAAAAAAGACTGCCAAAAGTCGATTCACGACTTTCAAACAGCCTCTCCCTCTACTTAGCCAATTTCTCTACGTAGTTTATCTGCAATTTCATCGATTTTACGCAAACGATGATTAATTCCTGATTTGCTAATTGTGCCTGTTGAAATCATTTCCCCAAGTTCTTTGAGTGTTACTTCTTGGTGTGTAATACGCAAACGCGCAATTTCACGTAATTTTTCTGGTAATGAATCTAGTCCTCGGTGCTGTTGAATAAATCGAATATTCTCAATTTGTCGCACTGCCGCGCCGATGGTTTTGTTTAAATTCGCTGTTTCACAGTTCACAAGTCGATTTACAGAATTTCTCATATCCCGGACAATCCGCACATCTTCATAGCGAAGTAACGCGCCATGTGCACCGATTATGTTTAGAAATTCACCAATCCGTTCTGCTTCTTTTAAATAGACAATACAACCTTTTTTCCGTTCTAGAATACGAGGGTTCAGATGAAACGTGTTCATAAGATCAGAAATACTTTCTGCGTGCTCACGATACAATGTGTACACTTCCATATGGTATGCCGACTTTTGAGGGTTATTAACCGAACCACCCGCCAAAAATGCTCCCCGTAAATAAGAGCGTCGACAGCATTTTTGCTGAATCATTTCCTTGGAAATATTTGCAGTAAACTGTAGACTGTTGTCTGAAATCATCAAATCACTCAGAATTTGGCTGACGTTATTTGTCACTTTTACAATATATACGTTGTTCTTTTTGAGGCGCATTTTTTTACGCACAAGTAATTCGATATGAACATCAAACATCGCTTTGATTAAAGTATACATTCTTCTAGCAATCGCGACATTCTCTGTTTGGACAGTAAGTAACAATTGTTTATTTGTAATGGAGATTGCTCCATTCATTCGAATAAGGGCTGATAATTCCGCTCTTCGACAACATGGTTTTACTTCGAGCATCGTTAGTTCTTTTTTTGTCTCTGATGCAAATGACATTGTTCTCACCTACTTTCTACATACAGACATTTATTGTAGTAAGTCGATGACAGTTTTGGCAAGTAGTTTTTTATTATGGCGAATACTTCCATCAAAAAAATCAACAAGGTTCTCACGCACTACTTTAATCTGTTTGGCTTTTAGTCGATCCGAAGTTACTGAAACAGGTTCCGCACCTTCTTCCGCATACTTTTGTAATACAGTTTTCGGAATTTTCCCTTTATTTACAATCACATATTGAATAAATGGTGTTCCTACATGTCTATGAATAGCGTCTACATGGTCGAGCGCCGAATATCCGTTTGTTTCCCCTTGTTGCGTCATCAC
>JBOFGC010000322.1:0-1693 GCA_051648945.1 Bacilli bacterium | reverse complement strand
ATTTACTCAAATAGTACTCCATCGTCCCCGGTTCAAGAAGTGGGTCTACACTTCCTCCAGTCGGTAACCAAGCTAAAATGTAACCAAAGAGATATAGCATCAACAATCCAAAAACAAAGATTGGTGTGGCATATCCGACAAATCCATAGCCAAGAATGAATTTATCTGCTAGAGAGTTAGTATACCTTCCGCCTATAATACCGAGCGGGATTGCAATTAAGTAGATTAGTAGAATTGAGAATGTACCGAGTAATAATGTATTCCCAAGCCTGCTACCAATCAACTGTTCAACTGGCATTTTTTGTTTAATTGATTCCCCAAAATCGCCTTGTGAAACGTTGCGTAACCATTTCATATATTGAATATGCACAGGGTCATCTACTCCGTATTTCTCTTTTAATTCCGCAATACGTTCTGCTGAGATTTTCGGATCATTGATAAGTCCACCTAACGCATCTCCAGGCATCGCCTTAGCGAGCACGAACACAAGAATGGAAATGAGGAAAAGCTGCGGAATCATAATTAATAGTCGACGAATGATAAATTTCCACATTATAAGTTTCCTCCTCTTGGTGGTAATGCGGCGCGATGCGTCGCTGAAATTTCTTGTAGATCAAAAGCGCGATTGTTATCGTCAAAAAATTCTGAAAATCTAGATTCATATTCTGCTTTTACTTCTTCACGCTGTTGACGCTTTGCAAGTCGATTTGCAGGGTCGGCATCTGGAATCGATGTAATCAAACGCTTTGTATAAATATGTTGCGGATTGTTGATAATGTCGTCTGCCGTTCCTTCTTCTACCATACGTCCACGATACATAACACCAACGCGGTCACACATGTGACGAATAACGCCAAGGTCATGGCCGATAAACAAGTACGTTAAATTAAGTTCAGCTTGCAATTCTTGTAAAAAGTTCAGTACTTGTGCTTGTACACTAACATCAAGTGCACTGACCGGCTCATCAGCTACAATGAGTTTCGGATTAAGTGTTAACGCTCTTGCAATACCAATACGTTGACGTTGTCCGCCGGAAAATTGATGCGGATATTTATACATAGCGTCTGGTGAAAGACGTACTTTTTCTAAATAATACGCGATTTTATCATCTAATTCTGATTTAGAAAGGTCATAATAATTTTTTAACGGCTCCGCAATAATGTCTGCTACGCGCTTCTTCGGATTAAGTGAGCTATACGGGTCTTGAAAAATCATTTGTACATCTTTTCGCATTTCACGCATTTTTTTCGTTTTCAAACGTGCTAAATCTAAGTCTTCAAAATAGATATTCCCACTTGAAATATGCTCTAAACGCATAATTGCTTTCCCCGTCGTTGACTTACCACTTCCTGATTCACCAACAAGTCCATACGTTTCGCCTGCTTGCAGTTCAAAGGAAATATCATCAACTGCGCGTACATAATCTACCGTGCGACCGAAAACGCCACCCTTAATCGGAAAATATACTTTTAGATTTTCAACTTTTAATAGTGTCATTTCGCGTTACTCCCTTCTGGAAAGTAGAAATCTTGATAACACGTGCAACGAACCCAGTGTTTATTTCCAACTTCTCTTAGTGTTGTATGTTCCTCATGCTGTTCCTCTTTTATCCAAGGAATACGCGGTGCAAAGCGACAGCCTGTTCGTTCTAATTTTTGAATCGATGGTACGATTCCTTCTATTACATGTAATT
>JBOFGC010000321.1:0-7091 GCA_051648945.1 Bacilli bacterium | reverse complement strand
ACAGAAGAACAATTAAGCACAGGAATAGAAGAACAAAATATACAAACAGAAGATGCACCACAAGCCAAAAAATCAAAATTTAATCCAAAACAACTGATGATGGCAGGTGGCGTACTTGCTGTTTTAGCATTAGCTGTTGTGCTATTCATTATTTTTCGTCCTGTTGGAGCAAAAGAAGCGTATTTCCGCACCGAAATTGCTAGTATGGCAAGCACAGGATTAACAGCATTTGATATGAGCACACCTCTTGGCGAGTTTATGGACAAAGTAAGCACAGAGAGCAACTACACAGAAGCCGATGTGGACTTTACGATGTATGTGAGTAAGGCCGCTGAAGACCCAACGCTTTCAATGATTACAGATTTATTCGATACGATGAAAATGAAAATAGCTTCTAGCACAAATCCAGGAAATAACGAGATGTTTTCAACATTTACGATGGATATGAATGGCTATCAAGGCTTAAGTGGCGAGATGTATATTGGACCTGAAATGGGCGCAATTAAAATCCCAGGTGTAAGTGGTTCACCGCTTATCGTAAAAAATGATGAGTTTGGCGACTTGATGCGTAAATTAGATCCTAGTTATACAGGTGAAGAAAAGTTATCAGATATGTTTTCTACAGGCCAAAGTAGTTTAACAAGTAAAGATATGGAAGTATTACAAGCGTTCTTTATGGATTTTGTGAAAAATGATTTATCAGACGCATTTTTTGTGAATGAAAGCGTAAATGACGTGAAATATGGAAAAGAAACAGTAAGTGCAGATAAAATTACATTCAAAATGACAAGTTCTGAAATGGTTGAAGCAACAGCAACGATGATGGAACGTATTGCAGAAGACGAGAAGATGTTAGACATTCTCAAAACAGCAAATAGCACGTCTCTTGACCCAACAAATGGGCTCGGAGTAGGTGGGAAAGAAATGTTAGCACAGCAATTAAAAGATGCTGCTGCAACATTACGTAGTGAAAGTTCAACAGCAAAAGGTACGTTCGAATCAACAATTTACGTGTACGAAGAAAGCATAGTGAAACGTGATTTGAAATTCGAAATGGACCAAGAAAAATTATCATTTTCATATGACAGATTCCCTGAAAGTGACAGTGTAACTTTAACAAAAGGTGCAATTAATGTTCAATCTGCAACAGAAGATAATGTTGTCATTCCTTTTGAATTTAAAGAAACAGTAAACGGCGACCGTACGACATTAACGGGCTCAGCTAAAGTAGACCGCGAAGTTTATTTTGGAGTAAATGATTTCAGTTTAACGGTTGAAGGTGATTATGAAACAAAGAATCCTTTAAACGGAAAATACACACTTAAAATGGAAATTTACGAAGAAGAAGTTGGGATGTTTGATATGGAATTCCAATTCAATAACGATATGAAGATATCTGGAAATAAGCTGGATCAAAATATGGATGTGTTGTTTAACTTCTACTCAGATGAAACAGGCACATTCGAAATTGGCGCTGCAATCGCTGGTTTTACAGAAATAAAAGATGTAGAAATGCCACAATATGATTCTGCAACGTCAATTGATATGAATAATGCGACACCAGATCAGATGATGGAATTACAAACAGGACTTCAAAATTTTGCAATGGATTTCTTATCACAAACGGGTATGCTTGATGATATGATGGGCGGACTGTAACAATTTAAAACTCTCACAAAAGTCTCTATTTTTGTGGGAGTTTTTTTGCTATGAAAAATAAGCAAAAAGTAATGCTACAAAAGTATAATTGTTGCGAGAAAATATAGTAAAAAATAGGATATTGTACTATATGTTTTACATGCAGAAAACGCTAGAATGAAGATAGATATAGAAAGAGGAAAGAGTGGATTACAATGAGAACGATCGAAACAATTCAAGCGCGTAACAATCTCTATTCCATCATTGAAAAAGCAAAAGCTGTCATCAATATTGGCTATGACCCTGTATGTTGGTATAACTTTTTGAAACTTCGCCAATCCGCTGAAAGTGTATACAACGATGAGAAAGCTATAGCGATTTCAATCGAACAAATAAGCATGCATTTTGAGTACACATTAAAAGAACTGTTTAAACCATGTGCGCGTAGCATCGTCTATTTTGAAGACGATAACTTAAAACGCGTAATCCTACAGCAATTAGGATTAGTAGGTGAGATTACAGAACAACAGCTGCAAAAATTAGAGTCGTTAAAGATTGTTAATAGCAATATTTTTAGTTTGCGCGGACTTGAAAAAGCAGGAAATTTACGCTATTTAAATGCTGCCTATAACAATATTTCCAACATTGAACCTGTAGCTGTATTGTTACAACTCGAATATCTCAATGTGGCGCATAATGCGATTGACAGCCTTCCAGAACTCGACGAATTGAATCATTTACATACATTCCGTATAGAAGGAAATGCTGTTGTTGCTTAAAATTTCTTTAACACAACGCAGAAGAATAAGAAAAGTGGTAACGCTTACATAAGTGTGGTATACTAAAGGTGTAATTTGAAAGGGGGAATACCAAATGCATTATATTATTCGTGGTGAAAACGTTGAGGTAACACCTGCAATACGTGAGTACGTCGAGAAGAAACTGTCACGCCTAGAGCGTCACTTTGACAGTGCATTTGAAGTAAAAGTTAACTTAAAAGTATACTCTGACCGTCAAAAAGTTGAAGTAACCGTTCAACTTCCGCATCACATTACATTACGAGCAGAGGAAGCGCAAACTGACTTATACGCAGCAGTCGATATCGTTGCAGACAAACTAGAGCGCCAAATTCGCAAGCACAAAACAAGACTCAATCGCAAACTTCGCGACAAAGGTCATATGAGTGCCGTATTCGCACCAGAAACAACGACAGCAGTACTTGATATTGACGAAGACGACACAATCGTACGTACAAAATCATTTGAACTTAAGCCAATGGATGTCGAAGAAGCAATTCTTCAAATGAACATGCTCGGCCACACATTCTACGTTTTCACGAATGCAGATTCAAATGAAACAAATGTCGTTTACGTTCGTAACGATGGCAAATATGGATTGATTGAAACACGATAATATAGAATGAGGAAAAGACATTGCTTCGGCAGTGTCTTTTTTTGATGTTACCATCCAAACAAAACAACATAAAAATGAGAATAGTGAAGAATGGATTTTAGTGTCTGATGAGCTAAGTAAAACATCTTTTTCTTTGACCTTTTAGTTATATTTTGTTAAAATAAAAATAAGAACACACGTTCTTTTATAGTTGAAAAGATTTGATTATTGCGGAAATTCATCTGCAATAAGAAGATTCGAATGCTTGCCAGATGGCCTTATGTTTAAGGAAAACCCTGTATGCCGATGATCAATGATCATTGTTTCAATTTGTACGACATACATAGAATTGACATATGCATTTATCGTAAGCTACACTTAAATATAAGTTGGTGATTAGGCACCATAAAAACTTGATACTCTTTCTGGACTTCGGGCGCTAGACGTTGGCAAGCAACATAAAAACTTGATACTCTTTCTGGACTTCGGGTGCCAGGTGTTGGCAAGCAACATAAAAACCTAATGATTAAAAGGTGGATTGTTGAGTTTAGCACTCGACAATCCATTCTTTTTTTCTTCGGTCTAGGAGACGGGGAAATGGATAATAAAAAGACATTAGAATCCATTCTGGATGGATTTCACGCGTATGAAAAGATCGTGGATAAAGAGATTCATTACGTGTATTTAAAGGACAAGCAATATTATGAACTTGTTTTAAGTGCAAAAAAAAGTAATTTTATGCACCTTTGTGGAATCAGCTATGAGCATATGAATCCTAAACAGTTTTACATGGCATTAAAAACCAAGAAGATTTCACAATTAAAAATTACAAAAAAGAATGATGGTTCTACAAATCAAAAGTTACAAATCATTAAACAGTTAGAGTATTTGATAACATGTAAAATCAGAATTATTGATAAAAAAAGCTCGTACTTGAAACTCACTTTTGATAAAGCTATCCGTAGTAATAAAATGATTTTTTGTTTAGGTTTACAGGAGAAACATATGCGTGCATTTGTCCCTACGTCCCTATTAAACTTAAAATCTGTAAAAGGGAAGAGTATTAAAGCAGGTTATCCTGTACATTGCATATATTTTGTTGATAAGTATTCTAAAGAGATTAAAATTATAGATAGAACAATTGAATTTAAAGAATATGAAAAAACAGAAACGTATATGTATAGAAGAGAACTAGAGACAATATAACATAATCTTCAACGAATCAAGTTAATTCCTCGTAAGAGAACTACATTGATTATCGATTTTCCCCCTCGCGCTCAGGAAATTGAGTTTGAGGGTGTTTTTTTACTTCGAGTGATTTAGAAATGGAAAATATGTTATTTTATCGATTGATCTGTTGCTCTAAATATAAACCTCTGTCCTCACTCACTCGTTCGCCCGTTCACAAAACAGACAAACTCCCACCAATGAAAACGATTGCAACCAACAAATATTTTGCTATAATAAACTCATAAAGAAAATAATTTACAAAAATAAATTTCAAAAGAAAATAATTTACGAAAGAAGGTTACGAGATGAAAGCGTATTGTGATTTGATTTCCCAAATTGAAGCGCAATTGAACGAACTCACTGAAAAAGAGCAGCTCGTAGCGCGATATATAATGAAACATCCTACGCAAGTTGCGGAGATGACAATAACGCAACTCGCTCAAAACGTTGGCGTGTCGGAACCGACTGTTACACGTTTTTGTAAGAAGTATTCCTTTGTAACATACAACAAATTACGTGCAGCGTTGTTTGAGTATATAAGTGTAGCGCAACATCGGACACAACCAGAAGGACCATATGCCGACTTGAAACACGACTACAATCGCTTAATGGAAAAAACGCAGTCGCTCACACAAACAGAAAGTATTGAACGTGTTGCAAAACGCATGCATGAAGCAAAGAAAATTCATTTGTTCGGCATGGGAAATAGCGGACTGTTTTGCATGTTACTCAAATCAAAATTAATGCGTACAGGCATTAGCGTCGATTGTTATCCAGATGCCCACATGATGCGGATGAATGCATCATTGTTGAGTGAAGAAGACCTCGTTATTTGTGTGAGTGTGAGTGGGAAAACGAGAGATGTTGTTCGTGCTGTAAGTATTGCCCAGAATCAAAACGCGCAAATCATTACGATGACAAGTCAATCAGGATCAACACTTGCGACGATGGCGGACGAAGTGTTACTTATCGCTGGGAACGCCGGGTTAAGTACAGGACATATTATCGTTTCTACAGAATTTCCATTCATCTATGTAGGCGATATCCTATTTCAAGCGTTGCTTAAATGTGACGCACGTTATGAGCAGAATTATATAAAAACACTTTCTATATAGAAGAGCAGCGAGGCGGACACTACCGCCTCTCAAAAAGAGAGCAACAGGAGAGGTACACACCATGAAAGTAATCGTATGTGATTTAGATGGAACATTGATTGGACACGATCATAAAATTGATCAAAGTAGTCTTGAAAAAATTAGCCAGTTTTGTAAAGATGGAAATTTATTTCTCGTAGCGACAGGACGTCTTGATGCGGATATTACATTCGTTGAACAGAAATTAGGATTCAAAGGAAAATATCGCATCAGTCAAAACGGATGTGTCGTTCGAAACGAGCATGGAGAAACAGTATTCAATCGGACAATTCATACAGAAACAAAAAAAGAACTTGCAGAATTGTTGTTTGCTGAAAATGTGCGTGTGGAAGTAAATACAGAATCAAATCGTCATTTCCCAACACCACGACCTGGAAATGAAGTGAGTGAGTTTATTGACTCGTCCATTATTGTTGATGATTTGAAAGCGCATACACAAATGGAATTAGATCCGACAATCTTTTTAATGTTTGGCACAGAACAAGAATTTCAACCAATCATTAAAAGAGTGAGTGAAAAACATAGTGAGCACGTTATTGCGGTGATGACGAGTCCGAGTTCATTGGAAATTTTCAATAAAGAAGCGAGCAAAGGACTAGCGATTGAATTTGTCATGAACAAACTTGGTATTACAGCAGACGACGTTTATGTTGTTGGTGATTCAGAAAATGATATGTCCATGTTTACAGTAACGAAGCATTCGTTTTGCATGGCACACGGAAAAGAACATGTAAGAAATGCAGCAAATTATGCAGTCAAAACGGTCGGCGAAGTTGTTGATCATATTATGAAGGAGCAAACATCATGAAAAACATCATTTATATTCCATTAGACGAACGCCCTTGCAATTATCTTTATCCTCAAGCAATGCTGAACGTGCGTGATGACTACGCCCTAATCACGCCACCAACAGAAATGTTGGGTAAGAAAAAAGAAAGTGCAGACGTTGATGCACTTTGGGATTTTGTTGAAACACGTGCACCTAAGGCAGAAGCGATGATTTTTTCTGTGGAAATGATGTTCTACGGAGGATTGTTGCCGTCACGATTACATACGTTAAGCGATGAACAAATTCAAGTTTTTTTCAACAGATTGAAAGCGCTTAAATGCAGTAATCCTAATCTCAAAATCTATTGTTCTAACTTGATTATGCGCACACCGAAATATAACAGTGCTGATGAAGAACCTGCGTATTACGAAGAATTTGGCGAACGCATTTTCAAACGCGCGTACTTCCTTGATAAAAAAGAGCGCGGTGGATTAACGGAAGAAGAAGCGAGTGCGCTTGCAACATATGAAAAAGAAATTCCCGCTGCACACATTGAAGATTATGAAACACGACGCGTGTTCAATCACAATGTAACGACTGAAATTTTAGATTTATTAAAAGCAGGCGTCATTGATTTTCTAGCGATTCCACAAGACGATAGTGCAGAGTTCGGCTATACTGCGCTCGATCAAAAAAAGGTCGTGG
The DNA here is from genome assembly GCA_051648945.1 of Bacilli bacterium. Classification (GTDB taxonomy): domain Bacteria; phylum Bacillota; class Bacilli; order JBOFGC01; family JBOFGC01; genus JBOFGC01. The sequence continues at coordinate 203 of JBOFGC010000321.1, read as the reverse complement.
AAAAAATTACAGAGCGCCGACTGTTGCGCGATGTGCACATGTATCCTGGGGCAGATGAAGTAGGTGCATCACTGTTGGCACGCGCACTAAATAAAAGTGAAAACAAACGTCCAAATATGCAAGTGTCTAACTTCCTATCTAGCAAACAATTGGCTCATGTTCATAGCTTGAAGTAGCAGTCTATCATTTCAGTGAAATAAGTA
>JBOFGC010000320.1:0-1761 GCA_051648945.1 Bacilli bacterium | reverse complement strand
TTTCACTTTTTACTTTCTCCTTTTTTCTCATCGATATGTTCATTATGGCGGGAGGAAATAAATAAAGATATACACAAATTATTAATATTTTATTAATGTCTTTGTATTTTGTTATTACGTAGATATAGACTAACGGTGTAGAATAAAAAGAAAAGCAGAAGAGGTACGCGTCTATGAAAAAAAGTATTCAAGTACAGTTTCCGAAGTTACCGAAAGTATTAGATGAGGAGGTGACCATCTATACACCAATTGAAGATGGCGATCGATTTGATCGAGGGAATGTTAGAAATAAGACGTTTTTCGAAGAGCGTGCACGTAGAGTGGTGAGCAATGAAGTCGTTTTTGAACATTGTAATTTTGCTGATGTCGAATTTGTGCAGAGTGAATGGATTGATGTTGTTTTTTCTCATTGTGATTTATCGAATTGTAATCTGAGTAGCAGTATTTTTCATCGTGTTTCCTTTCAAAATTGCAAAATGTTAGGAACGAATTTTGAGCAGAGTAAGTGGACACACGTGACAATCAAAAACTCAATCATGGATTATGCGAACATGTATCTTGGAAAGTTGAAGCATGTATGGTTAGAAGGAACAAGTGCTCAACATTGTGATTTTGAAAATAATGACTGGGATAATGTGAATTTTGTTGAAATGAATATAAATGAGAGTAAGTTATTAGAAACGGATTTGAAAGACATTGATTTGAGTGACTGTACTTTTGACAGTATTGCAGTAACACCGGAGAAACTTGCGGGTTGTCATATTGCACAACATCAAGCTGTCGGTTTTGTTGAAGCGTTAGGATTAATTGTGAAGTAAGAGGGGTACTAGGAAACAACTGTTTAGCGAAAATAGTGCTGAACAGTTGTTTTTTTGTAAAACCGATTGACTTCTCTTTGCTACGCTTCGTGGTTATGTCGTTGAGGAGGACTTGACGCACAAGGTATTCTGTATTACTATATAGCAGTACTAAGTAATAAAGAATACCAGTGATACAGAATAGCGGGAGGGTGTGTTGTATGGAAAATATTACAGAGATGTTAAAAGGAATTTTAGAAGGTTGTGTATTAGAAATTATTTCTCATGAAGAGATTTATGGGTATGAAATAACGAAACGCATTAATGCAATGGGATTTACAGATGTTGTCGATGGCACTGTTTACACAATTTTAGTTCGACTTGAGAAAAATAAGTTCGTAGAAAGTACGAAAAGGCCGTCAGAGATGGGACCACCACGTAAGTTTTTCACTTTGAGTGAGGCAGGACGCGAAGAATTAAAGACGTTTTGGGCAAAATGGAACTTTGTATCAACAAAAATTAATGAGTTAAAGGAGAAAAAATGATGAATTTTTGGGAGAAAATTACGGGCAATGATTTGACGAAAAAGTACAAAGCAATTGAAGCAAGAGCGGAAAAATTACCAGTAGCATATCAAGAAGCGTGGAAAAAAATAAAAGAGGAATTATGGCTTCATTCAGATTTCACAGGACGAAATTTAGTAGAAATTTTTTCAGCGGCAATGAGTGTATTAGAAGAAATAGCTGCAGAAAACCAACCAGTCGAAGATGTTTTTGGGGATGATGTGCGTGAATTTTGTAGAGAGCTTGTTGGCGATGATGGCGCGAACTCGTATCGAGATCAATGGCGTAAACAATTAAATGAAAACATTGCGAAGAAACTAGGAGGCTATTATGAATCTTAAAGCGAAATTAGAAGCGATGATTAAAAGTAAAAGAGAATGGCGTGCACATTCTGCAAGAGT
>JBOFGC010000319.1:0-7901 GCA_051648945.1 Bacilli bacterium | reverse complement strand
AAAGCACGAAAAATGTTGAGTGGTCGTTGTTTTTGTCGAAGCACTAGAGGTTCAAGTAGCGAAATATGAGAACCATGAGCCAAATAATGAGTACGACAGCAGAAATATAGAGTAATTCGGTAATTGTAAGAATTAACATAGTAATTTTCATTCCTTATCGATCAAAGTGTTTAATCACAGAGCTTTTGTACGGAGGAATGTTCTACGTTCGACAGACATCCGTTTACATAATTATAAATCAAGTAAAATATTTTTTGTATTGGGGTAATTTTACATAATGGACTTTACTTGTAAAAGTATGTTTGGAACGGAAAATAATGCATGAAAATAATAAATATTTTGAAACAAAAAGAAAAGAGGGACGTATTCAATAGGAATATTCCAGAATTTTGGGGTAATCCTGTTTTTCTATTGAAGAAATCGATTCTTCGTATTCACAGGTAGAAAAGTGTTGTTAGTGCTAGAATTTGGAAGTTAATTATGTGTTATTTGGTTGAGTGCTAGAACCATAACGATGTGCTATATTACGAGTTTCGACAAAAAACGATAATTATATTACAAAAAATTACCCCAAATGTCAAATGAAAATTTCTTTGCTATACTAAATTTGTTAGTTATTATTTCTAACTAAACACAAATCTAGGAGGTAATGGAAATGAAAATTCGTAGTCTAGTCAAAGCAGTCGTTGTAGCAGTAGCGTTCTCGGTAGCAGTAACACCAGGTGCAGGCCTTCTGAAGAATATCGTAGTAAAAGCAGCATCAGATAAAGCAATTGTCGTCGTACGTGAGAGCAAAACGAGTAAGTCAGGCTATCCAGGAAATATCGTTGGGAAAGCAGGCTATCCAGGAAATATCGTTGGGAAAGCAGCATCAGATAAAGCGATTGTCATCGTTCGTGAAAGTTCAGCGAGTAAAGCAGGACTAATTCGTAAATCAGCGCCAGGAAAAGCAATTGTCATCGTACGTTAGGAAAAGTAATACAAAACAGTCAATTCGATCACATAAATAAAAAAACCTATCTTTCTTCTATGAAAGGTAGGTTTTTTTTAGTGAATAGTGTCAAATGAATAGAAAACAATGTAAAATAAATATAAAATTATGAAAATAAAGAAAAATAAAACGGAGGCGTCAAATGCTAGATTATGGTGAAATAATCAGTCATTATCGTAAGAAAAAAGGAATGACACAGTATGAGTTAGGTCATGGGATAGCATCGATTACTCACATTAGTAAAATAGAACGTGGTGTAACTGAAGTTGGTGATGATACGATTTTTCTTTTGTGTGAACGATTAGGTGTGAATCTCGATGAAGAAGTCGAAAATCTGTATCTAGCAAACAACCTTATCGAAAGAGCAGAGTTTGCAATTGTAATGAAGGAACATAGTGACGCTGCAGAAATTATCGAAACATTACAAGACGAACTGCAATCTGTACTAGATTTAGAGAAATATGCACATAGATTTCAGTTGTTAAAAGCGAAGTACTACCTTCAAGTTGAATCATACCGAGAAGTAGCCAATATATTGAAAACGATACAAAAGGTATTTCATCGTTTGCCATTTATCGATCAGTGTTCGTTTTATCACGTGTCTGGTATTTACAATATGGTAAACCAAAACTATGATGAAGCACTTAAACAATTCAAGAAAATTGATATGGCAAAGTACAATCAAAGAGAACTATATTTTCATCTAGCTCTTGCGTATCATTTTGCAGGTGCGCAAATGTTAAGTTATCACTATGGTACATTGGCCAAACAATACTTTACGGAAACGAACAATTATATTCGTATTATTGATGTACAATTGTTGCTACTCATACTTACAGAAGATGAATGTATGGACAATTTTAAAGAAATAGAAGATACATATCGTCAACTCATTATTTCAGCGAGTAAATTAGATGTACGAACGAAGTATAAGTTGATGAACAATTATGCGTATCAACTTACGCGTCATGGACGTTTTGATGAAGCTAGGAAAATTTTCGAAAAGATAATTAAAGAGAATGGCGTTGAAGGGATTACATCTTATGTAGCATACGTTGATTGTTTAATTATGAGCGGAGACTTACAAAAAGATAAGATTGATGAAGTTGTGTTGATGTTAAATGAAGTATTACTTCAAGTTAAAAAAACAGGAAGTGTCGTCGATAAAGAAATTCTACAGTACTATAAAATTAAAATTACGAAATCAAAAGATGAAGAAATTGATTTTTTAATTCATAAATTGATTCCATTACTCATGAAAGTACGACTAAAAACAGAGGTTACTTATTATTTAGACATTTTAATATCGTATTTGAAAGAACGAAATGACCCGAGTGCACTCGGTAAATTCTTAATTGACAACGATTTTAGTTTTAAAATGGTCTAACGTGACAAAAATGTGAAATGTGCGTGAATTCAAAATAGTTGTAGCACAATCATTGACATAAGTACTGAATAAAATTTAGAATAATAACTATAGATATAACGAAATGGGAAACTGGTTAAATTCATAATAGCAATTTACCCGTTTTTTTGGTATATTTATATTTAAATAATTTTCTATCCAGGAGGTAACTTTGCCTCGTATACAGAGAAATTTGTATAGGACACAACTTTAACTGCAGGTAATCCCTAAAGCTACACCACTACAACGTAAGGATGAAATAGGCCTAGGCGTGAAAGTGGCGAAAGCAGAAAAAAGGTGTAGATGACATATGGTGAAAGCCTAAGTGTTCATTGCAATGGGTCTTCATGCAGCGAAGCTCCGAAGAGGAGAACGTTCAACGACTAGGTAGCGATACCGTACACCGATATGCCGGTGGAAAAGGGTTGCCCCAAACAGGATTGGCTGTGGGTGAAGAAATAGTCTGCACTCATATGAAAGTATGAGAAGTTCATAGATTAATCTTGAGAACTGCACAGAGGTCGCGCTTTGTGTGAACGCTAACGGAAAAAGTTTTGGAAATTGATTGGTTAAGTTTGTTTTCTATTTTTGTGTTGCTGGTGCTTACGGCATTTTTCGTTGCAACAGAGTTTGCAGCGGTGAAGGTGAGACCGTCACGTATCGAACAACTTATTAAGGAAGGGAATTCGAATGCAATAGCAGCCAAGAAAGTCATTACAAATCTTGACGAATATCTATCAGCGTGTCAATTGGGTATTACAATTACAGCGCTTGGTCTCGGTTGGTTAGGAGAACCTGCTGTAAAGACAATGCTCAAGCCATTGTTTTTAAACATGGATATTGGTGAGTCAGCAGCAACCGTTGTTTCGTTTGTGATTGCATTTTCAAGTGTAACATTTTTACACGTTGTATTAGGTGAACTTGCACCTAAAACAGTAGCAATTCAAAAAGCAGAAGAAGTAACGCTCGCATTAGCGAAGCCCATTATTCTCTTTTACCGTATTATGTATCCGTTCATTTGGCTTTTAAATGGTTCAGCGCGTCTGTTTCTGTCGCTATTTGGTATGAAACCTGTGAATGAACATATTGAAGCGCACACTGAAGAAGAACTTCATATTATTTTAGATGACAGTTTAAAATCAGGTGAAATCAATGCTACAGAACATGAATATGTGAAAAGTATTTTTGAGTTTGACGAAAAAATTGCGCGTGATATTATGGTACCTCGCCGTGAGATGATCGTTTTAACAAAAACAATGACCGTTCAAGAAGTGCTTCAACACATAGTTGAAGAAAAATACTCGCGTTATCCAGTAATTAGCGAAAATAAAGATGACGTTATCGGTATTTTGAATGCGAAAGAATTAACAAATGAATATATACGCTTAAACGGTGACACAACACATTTAGATGTGAGTAAATTCATACGCCCGATTGTTGCAGTTCATGAATCTACATCTGTTCAGTCCGTTCTTTCTCAATTAAAGCGACAACAGACCCATATGGCAATCGTTGTTGATGATTGGGGAGGCACAGCTGGTTTATTAACAGTTGAGGATATTATGGAAGAAATCGTCGGTGATATTCGCGATGAATTTGACACTGATGAAATTGCAGATGTCGTAAAATTACCAAACGGTGGGTATGCGTTAAGTGGAAAAGTAACGCTTGAGGAATTCACGAAGCTTTTCGACATTGAAGACACAGAGCAACATATCGATACAATTGGTGGTTGGATTTTAGCTCAAAGTACAGATGTATCTGAAAATGATGTTTTTCATTTTGGTGACATCGACGTAAAAATTGTTAAAGTAGAAGGAAACTATATTAGTAGAGTAAATGCAGTAAAACAACTAAGAGAAACTGTAGAAGCAGTAGAATAACGAGGTAAACGTAATGTTCTTTTTCCATCCACTCTGGGACACTTTAATTTTAGCAGCTTTTGGTCTTTCCATATGGGCTCAGTTTAAGGTAAAAGGGAATTTTTCGAAGTATTCGCGTGTACAATCAACACTTGGGATGACAGGCGCAGAAGTTGCTCGTCGTATTTTAGACAACAACGGACTTCACAATGTTCCAATTGAGGTAGTACCGGGAGCACTAAGTGATCATTATGACCCAGTAAGTCGTGTAGTACGCCTTTCAGAAGAAGTGTACTATAATGCAAGCATTGCATCGATTAGTGTTGCGGCGCATGAAGTTGGTCACGCCATCCAACATGCCGAATCGTATGGCTTTTTGGCACTACGACATCGTATGTTCCCACTGACACGCTTCACGTCAGGAATTGCACCGTTAATTTTGATGGCTGGCTTTTTATTTCAGTCACAATCTATGATTGGTGTTGGTATAGCCTTTTTCGCAGTCGTTGTACTTTTTCAAGTGGTTACCTTACCCGTTGAATTCAATGCAAGTAGTCGTGCGAAAAAACTTATGTATGCAGAGAATATGGTAAGTGATGTTGATATGCGTGGCGTGAATGCTGTACTTGGTGCAGCCGCACTTACGTATGTAGCAGCAGCGCTTATGGCAGCATTAGAGTTGCTAAAGTATATTGCGATTTTTACATCAAATCGAGACGAATAGTATGGAAACCACTAGCAGAGATGCTAGTGGTTTTTTTGAATATACTTTCGTAATCTTAAGCCAAAAAGGAAACATCCAAATAAAAGTAAAAAGGAGTTTCAAGGAATGGATAGAAAACATTATTTTACAGGTTCTCCATGGGAACCGATTGTCGGTTATTCTAGAGCAATTCGTGTTGCAAACAGTATTCAAGTTGCAGGCACAACGGCTATGAAAGACGGAGTTGTTATTGGAGTGAATAATCCCTATGAACAAACCGTATTCATTTTAGAAACAATTAAAAACGCCATAGAAAACTTAGGTGGAAGTATGAATGATGTTACGCGTACAAGAATGTTTGTGACAGACATCTCGAAGTGGGAAGAAATCGGAAAAGCGCATGGTCACTTTTTTAAAGACATCTACCCTGTAGCTACAATGGTTGAAGTGAAAGCTCTAATTGATCCTCTCCTGCTCGTTGAAATAGAAGTCGAAGCAATTATTAGAGAATAACCGAAGAAAGATAGCTCCGTTCATTTTTCGTTTACTTTTCGCTTTAATTTGTACGAGGAATTTCAGAATCAATATATTCAGTGCGATAAAGAGTTAGACTTCCGCAAAAAATGAAATCTATGTAGTGAATCATCTCGTTGTTTGGATAGAAAGTGTCAATAGAGTTTGATTTTTCGTACTTTTAAGGGAAAATGGATAATTACAGACATAAAATATTCACATTTTTTATTTAAGAAATCGTTTACATTTCTATATCAATATATTATAGTAAACACATAAAGTTAATAAACACTTCTATTAGCGTGTTACTGGTTATGCAGGCAAAGGCTAAAAAGGACAAAGGTAGAGTTTTCTCTATCCAAATGTTCTTTTTAGCCTTTTTGTAATTATATTTTATTTTTTGCACACGCTAGTACTATAAAAAAGGAGGAAAAAATCCAATGTTAAACTTCTTAGTTCGTATTGGTAAAGCGCTTATGCTTCCAATCGCAGCGCTTCCAGCAGCGGCGATTTTACTTCGTATCGGTCAACCTGATTTATTAGGTTCAATTGATGCACTTTCAACAATCGCTCCTGTAATTTCAGCAGCAGGTTCTGCACTATTTGATAATTTACCTTTATTATTCGCAATCGGGGTTGCAATCGGTTTCTCAAAAGATGGAAACGGAGCAGCTGGTCTTGCCGGTGTTATTGGTTATTTAGTACTTGAGTTCTCTACAAAAGCATACTGGACAAACCCAGATGTTTTAGGTCCAGAAGCAGGTGCTGATGTTAAAATGATGGCATTCGGTGGTATTTTAGCCGGGGTTGTAGCAGGTCTTACGTACAACAAATTCCATCAAACGAAGCTTCCTGAATGGTTAGGATTCTTCGCGGGTCGTCGTCTTGTACCAATTTTAACATCATTATTCATGTTATTAATCGGTATTGTATTAATGTTCGTTTGGCCAACAATTCAAGATGTTATTGAAAACATCGGTGCTAGCATCGTAGGTTTAGGTGCAACAGGCGCAGCAATTTTCGGATTCTTAAACCGTCTATTAATTCCACTTGGCTTACACCATGTGTTAAACAACTATTTCTGGTTTAACTTAGGTGAGTACGATGGTCAATTTGGTGATATTAACCGTTTCTTCGCTGGAGACCCAACAGCTGGAATTTACCAAGTAGGTTTCTTCCCAGTTATGATGTTTGGTGTTCCTGCAATCGCATTAGCAATTTACTTTGCTGCGAAAAAACAAAACCGTAAAGCGGTTGGTGGTATGTTATTCGGTGTTGCTTTCACATCATTCTTAACAGGGATCACTGAACCTTTAGAGTTTATGTTTATCTTCTTAAGCCCAGTATTATTAGTTGTTCATGCACTTTTATCTGGTTTAAGTTTCTTCCTAACTGTAACGTTCGACATGTTACATGGTTTCGGATTCTCAGCTGGACTGTTTGACTATGTGTTAAACTTTGGTTTAGCGAAAAATCCATTATCAGTTCTTTTAGTAGGTCTTGTAATCGGTGCGTTATACTTTGCAATTTTCTACTTTGCAATTATCAAGTTCAACATTCAAACACCAGGTCGTGAAGATGACATGGGTGTCGATGCAAACGACGATAAAGCTGAAATTCCAGCAGGTGAAAAAGGTGCTGCGTTCATTACTGCTTTAGGTGGTAAAGAGAACATCACAGAACTTGATCACTGTGCAACACGTCTTCGTTTAACTGTTGTTGATTCTGCTAAATTAGATGATGCAGCATTAAAAGCACTAGGTGCACGTGGCGTTGTAAAATTAAACAAAACAACTGCTCAAGTTATCATCGGTACAAACGTTCAGTTCGTATTCGAAGAAATCAAAGCAGCATTGAAATAGTATGATGAAAAGAGTCGAGAAATCGGCTCTTTTTTTTGTATTCTTTTACTAAATAGGCTATGATGAAAAAAAGAGAGGATTGTGAATTATGAATAGTATTGCTCCGTATATTATTAGCGAAGGTCAATCGAGAACTGCACTTGATTTTTATCAGTCAGTTTTTGGTGGCGAAGTGCAACAGTTACAAACTTATGGTCAAGCAGGTTTTCCACATGATGAACAGTATAGCCATTATTTAATTCATGGTCGTCTTGTTAGCGGTAACTTAGTACTTATGATGAGCGACACAACACCAGACCGCCCACATACAAAAGGTGACTTTATTAGCTTTAGTTTAGAAGTAGAAGACACGGAGAAGCAAACAGAAATTTTTGATGCGCTTAGTGTTGGTGGGACAGTTATTATGCCCTTACAAGACACGTTCTGGGGCGCTCGTTACGGAAAAGTGATTGACCAATATGGCGTTACATGGGATTTAAACCACACGAAATAACAATGGACAAGCTTTTATAACACACAAAAAAAGGCAACTACTCACATCGAGCAGTTGCTTTTTTTACATTAG
>JBOFGC010000318.1:0-1767 GCA_051648945.1 Bacilli bacterium | reverse complement strand
AAACTAAAGGAGATGAAAATACGATGTTCCAGTTCACATGTACATTTCCGGGATGCGGGCATACAGGTTCCGAAATCACGAAAGCTCATTGCAGATTACAACACAATATGGAGCGCGATAGAGTTATATCACTCTACGGTAACTTCACAAAAGGCAGATACAACGCAAAACGTTTACATCAAAAAACACTTTCTGAAATCAAGTGCAAAACGACGAAATCTAACATACTTGATGTCGCGAAATTAGTAACAAAAAACATTAACGCATTCGACGCTGCCTACGTGATGACAAAAGGAGACTTGCACAAGACTACGAAAATTGCGGATAAAGTGAAATTGTACAACGACGGGAATGAAGAGTATCGAGCGATTTTAGACAGAGCAAAAACGATTGAACGTGTGCACGGTTGGCAAACAACCGACTGGAGCGCTAAAGACGACAAGTCGATTATGCTCAAGGTTGAACAAGGTCTCAAAAATGAGTTGAGCGCGTATAAAACATGCGAATCTATCGCGATTACGATGCATAAAAAACCGCAAGACATATACATACGCTATAAAACACTATTAAAGGCTAGAAATACGAGTTTTTAAGAGAAAATGAATACTAGTAGCGAAAATGCAATTTCGACGCAATATGACACTAAAAAACAACGCTCATAGCGTGTTTGGGAAGAAGGTTGACTGTTGAACTATCAAACTGCAAGTAATTCGCAACTTATCGAACTCGTATTGCAACACGAAACGACACTCGAACAGCTTAGACAAATCCAGAAGGAAGTGAACCATCGATGCAACTCAAAGAATATCAAGAACTAGCAGCACGAACACGTAACACAAACAACGGAAGACGAGAAGAATTTAGCAACTACGGACTCGGTTTATCTGGTGAAGCAGGCGAAGTGACAGAAGCAATCAAAAAATATTTGCACCACGGGCACGACTTGAACAGAGAGGACTTGAAAAAAGAACTCGGTGACGTACTTTGGTATTTGGTGAACATCGCATCGCTCGCGAGCATCGATATGAACGAAGTAGCGACTGCGAACATTGAGAAGTTAAAAAAACGCTATCCAGAAGGTTTTAGTACGGAAGATTCGGTAAAGCGAGTTGATGTGGAGCCGTTTAAAATCTTAGTTGGCGGAATTTATAGGAGAAAAAACCGGGCAAGTGAACCTATTCAAGTGATTAGAGTTGGTTCGGTGGCTACAGTATATAACTATGTCGACGAGGATAAAAGAGGGGACTTTCCAATTGCCACACCTACCGTAGAATTCTTGAAACACTACGTTCCGATTTAGAGGTGAAAATGACTAAGTACAACAACAAAAAAGTCACAATCGACAATATCAAGTTTGATAGTAAAGCAGAATCACAGTACTACATGCACTTGCAGCAAAGAATACGAGATAACGAGATTCTAGGATTTAAACTGCAACCAAAATACAAACTGCAAGAATCATTCCGAAAGAACGGAAAGTTATACCGCGCGATCGACTACGTTGCAGACTTCGAAATTGAGCATTTAGACGGTTCGATTGAAGTAATCGACGTAAAAGGGTTAGCTCTTCCGATATTTAATCTAAAAGAAAAGCTGTACCACAAGCGATATCAACACAAGTTATCCGTCGTTACGTTTAGCAAGATTGACGGTGGTTGGATAGAAATGGACGAATTAAAAAAGAACCGCAAAACGCGGAAAAGGAGAAAAACAACATGATTATCGAAACAACAACATCAAACATCGTCAAAGCACTGACGTTTACCG
>JBOFGC010000317.1:0-3600 GCA_051648945.1 Bacilli bacterium | reverse complement strand
CCTGATTCCACGGGAGTCTCCGTTGCCTTTCTCCGTACCCTTCAACGTTGTGTTGATGGTCGCGTTAAAACCTTATCATCCATGGGTTGTGAAAAAGGCTCGCTCGCGGTCATGGTTATGTTCTATGAATACTACTGTAATTTGGTCGCGGGCGTTGCTTTTGTCGAAATTTCTATGTAGACTAACGTTATTTAGTCTTGGGCGCATGTTTTGGGTTAGGTTTGGCTTCGTCAGCCACATTCAATTTCCTGTGGGGCACGCCGCGAGCCTCCTCGGCTGGTGTCTAACCTCTTGCTTCCGGTGTCTAACCATTTGGTTCCGGTGTCTCGCCTCTTGGTTCCGATGTTTAACCATTTGGTTCCGGGTGTCTCACACGTGCCTGCTGTGTCTTGCTTGGTTAACTAGTCTCGACGTTTGTCTTCTCCATATTTTGTTATGAGCACGTGTTATATCTTTTCATCCTGGGATTACGAAAAAGACGTGCAATTTTGCACGCCTTCTCAATGACACTATTTTGCTGGTTGGTTTGTGTTCATTAGTACCATTTTTGGGTATGGAATTTCGATGCCATGGCGCTCTAAAATGTACTTTATGTCTTTTCTTATTTCACGAGCGATGACAAAGTGTTTTGATGGGGTTGTTTCGGCTGTAATGCGTAGCGTAACTTCTGATGCACCGAAATTTTGGACACCTAACAATACGGGCTCTGACTGTAAATCTTCGTACTTTTCTTTGAGATGCTTTAGTTCTTCAGCGATAATTAGCATTGCTTTATCTAGATCACTTTCATATGAAATGCCTACATCAACGATTGCAATACTGTTATACACTGAATAATTTACGACTTCGAGAATACTTCCGTTTGGGATAATGTTTAACTCACCATGTATTCCACGTATCTTCGTTGTACGGATACCGATTTCGATTACGGTTCCTTCAATAACACCGATGCGCACCCAATCTCCTACTGAAAATTGACTTTCAAAAATAATAAAAAAGCCTGTAACAATATCTTTTACGAAATTTTGGGCACCAAAACCGATGGCTAAACCAATAACCCCTGCCCCAGCAATTAACGCTGTTGCTTTGATACCGAAAAATTCTAAGATGACTATAAATGCGAAAAAATAGCCTGTGTAACTTACAATATTTTCTGTAAGTTTTTGTAGTGTAATATTTCTTCGTTCGTTTACAGAACTGATTTTATCTCGTTGCACTGCAAAGAACTTTCGTACTACTTTTTGTACAATAGAGATTCCAACTGACACGACAATAAAAAGAATGACTGATTTTATCGTCGCATCAAAAAGCTCCCCAAGTACATTTTTTTCGATTAGGTCATTAAACCACGTTTCAAATACTTTCATTGTTTTCACTCCTCTATTGTATTCTATACAATATTCTACGAAAATACAGGACAAATCATCGTATTTTCTTACAAATTTATGCTACTTTTTTCCCCATTTTAGGTGGAAGTCTATACCAAAGTCATAACTTTCGATATACTAAGATTACTAAAAAAAAACAATTCTATAATAACGAATGTGTATACGAAAGGAAGCAACAAGCTATGGATTTAACTACTATTATCGGTATACTTTTAGGAATGGTCGCCGTTGCACTCGGTATGATCTTTAAACATATTAGTTTTGCAGTTTTAATTAACTGGCCTGCCATCTGTATTATTGGATTAGGAACGATTGCCGCAATAATGGTAGCAACACCGATGAATGAATTCAAAAACATTCCTCGCGTGTTTGGTGTTATTTTCAAAAATCGTAATTCTACAGATCCTAATGATATTATTGCACTCTTTTCAAAACTTGCAACAACAGCGCGTCGAGACGGCTTACTTGCACTGGAATCGCAACTAACTGATATCGATGATCCTTTTCTACGTAGTGGCTTAACACTTGCCATTGATGGACAAACACCTGAATTTATTCGAGATGTGCTAAGTGAAGAACTAGACGCTATGGAAGAACGCCATCGTGCGAATGCACACATTTTTACACAAGCAGGGTCTTACGCTCCGACACTTGGTGTTTTAGGTGCCGTACTCGGACTCATTGCTGCACTTGGAAATATGGATGATACAGATGCACTTGGTGCAGCAATCAGTGCTGCATTCGTTGCAACAATGTTTGGTATTTTTACAGGATACGTAATTTGGCATCCGTTTGCAAATAAATTGAAACGAAAATCACAACAAGAACTATTAGTAAAACGAATTACCGTTGAAGGCATTCTTTCTGTCATTGAAGGGCAACCTGCAGCAATTATTCAACAAAAACTTTTAGCGTATGTTCCTTTGAATCAACGGAAAGCAATCACTGTCGAAGGTGGCGGTCAAGATGAGTAGAAGGAAAAAAAAACATCATCATGAAGAGCATGTTGATGAAACATGGCTTATTCCTTATTCTGATTTAGTTACCCTTTTATTAGCGCTTTTTATCGTACTCTACGCATCGAGTAATGTCGATAGTACGAAATTCAAACAAATTGCTGAATCATTTAGTACAATCTTTACAGGCGGAACTGGCGTACTAACCTACCCCGAAGTTACCCCACCTGAGGAGGAGTCTAGTAATGGCAATGACAACAGTTTAAGCACAACAGATAAACCTGATGTCGATAGCGGCGGTGGCAGCAGTCAACTTAGTGCAAGCGCAGCCGAAATACTTGGCGAAGTCGATCAAAAACTTCAAGAGTACATAAAAGATCATGACTTCACTGGCAAATTTGATACAAAATTAACTGCCGATGGATTACTTATCACGTTACAAAACGAAGTGATATTCGATTCAGGTAGTGCTACGATAAAAAAAGAACAACGTCAAACAGCACGTGAGTTATCTAAACTCCTTGTAACCGACAAACCAATGAACATTATCGTTAGTGGTCATACAGACAACGTACCAATTAAAAGTAATCGCTTCTCATCAAATTGGCACTTGAGTGCGTTACGTGCCGTTAACTTCATGGAAATTTTACTAGAAAACAAACAACTAGACCCACGAAAATTTAGTGCACGTGGCTATGGAGAATTCCAACCGATTGCTGACAACGCGACAAAAAAAGGAAAACAGAATAACCGTCGCGTAGAAATACTTATCCAACCACCCGAAATCGTCCAAGGAACAAACAACAACTAACATATGCATGCGTACAAGGAATATTATCACGTCCTAATACGCATGCGTTTTTTTTACTCTATCTTTTTACCATACCCAATAGTCCCTCCACCTCTGGCGGAAAACGCGCTTTCCCCACAGGAGCAGCGTTACCGCAACAAGGAGGCACAGTGCCGCCCCGAAAGCCACGCGGAGTTGCCTGGCGTAGTACCCAAAGCTCCACACAAACATACGCGAGACACAATTATTTTCATAGAACATAGCCATGAACGCGAGCGTAGCCTTTTTCACAACCCATGGATGAAAAGGTTTTAACGCGTGCACAATTCTCCGCAAGGGAAGGCGGAGTCAGGGACCGGAGACTCCCGCGGGACAGGTAAACTATACCCTATAGAATGGACACTACTATAGCGACCAAAAGTTGGTATTTTATACTATAATTGTCTAATGAAATAGCGGAGGAACG
>JBOFGC010000316.1:0-1754 GCA_051648945.1 Bacilli bacterium | reverse complement strand
AATCACTTTCCATTTCGGCGACATCCAATATCGCAATATCGTTAAACAAATTAGCTGCTACTACTGTGTTTGTTCGATAAGAAGTCCCATCTCGAAATGTTACCGTCACATAATCAATCGCTTCCTCTTCATCATGAATCACATGAAAATTCGTCGCAATGCGTGTCGGCGCGATGACAAATCCACTTCCTAATGCAATTAATTTGTCTTTTTGATTATATACTTCTATTGTAACAATATTATCAGCATTTTTGGAATAATTTTCTTTTACAGATAACATTTTTTTTGTAACTGTTACTGTAACTTGTGCTTTTTGTTGTGAATTTTTATTTAAAACTGTAACTTTTGCTACACCATTTGCTTTTCCTGTAATTTTCCCACTGTTGTTTACACTTACAATCGCTGTGTTTGTAGAGCGCCATTGTAGCGATTGACCTTTCGTAGCATTTGTTTTCAACAGCTTACTCATGCCCTGCGTAATACTTACTGCTTTATCAACAAAACGAAGTGGCGTACCTTTGGAAAAACCAACACTAACGAAACAAATACAAAACAACAAACACACTTTCCAAAAACGAATCAATTTCTCACCTTCTCCACTTTTCCTTACTTTTATTATACGCTAAAAATTCTAAATTTTATGTAAATTTTACCTAAAAAAATACTAACAATCACAAAGTACAAAGCGTGATTGTTAGTATTTGATTATTGCATTTTTTGTTCGTAATACGCTATCGCACTACGCACTTGATCAAATCCTGTACCACCGTAAGAATTACGGCGCATAATGGCTACTTCTGGTTGAAGTACGGTAAAGATTTCTTCTGTTTCAAGCATTGGATGGAAATTTTTATATTCTGCTAGAGAAAGAGATAGTAATGGTTTGCCTTGTTGAATGGCATACATCACTGTTTTCCCTACTATTTCATGCGCTTCACGAAATGGAATACCCTTTGCTGCTAAATAATCTGCAAGTTCTGTTGCATTTGAGTAATCTTTATAGAGAGAGGCTTTCATCGTCTCTTTGTTTACTGTCATACTAGAGACCATGCCTTCCATAATACTAAGGCAACCACTAATGGTCTCCACTGTGTCAAACATGCCTTCTTTGTCTTCTTGCATATCTTTGTTATACGCAAGTGGCAATCCTTTAAGAACGGTTAACATTCCAACGAGATTTCCATACACACGTCCCGTTTTCCCCCGAATAAGCTCTGCCATATCCGGATTTTTCTTTTGTGGCATAATACTTGAACCTGTTGAGAAAGAATCATCCATTTCAACAAATCCAAACTCTGTACTTGACCAAAGAATAAGTTCTTCAGATAAGCGACTAAGATGCGTCATAATAAGGCTTGCTGCGCTCATGTATTCGACGATAAAATCCCGATCACTTACTGCGTCTAAACTATTACGGTATACATCACTAAAACCGAGCAACTCTGCACTTAGTTTTCGGTCAATCGGAAACGTCGTCCCAGCGAGTGCGCCTGCACCAAGTGGACTTACATCCACACGTTTCATGCTGTCTGCTAATCGATTATAATCACGCTCAAGCATTTCAACATAGGCCATCAAATGATGAGCAAACGAAATCGGTTGCGCACGTTGAAGGTGTGTGTAACCTGGAATTAGTGTTTCAACATGCTCTTTCGCTACAGATACAAGCGTTGATTGTAGGTTGGCAACGAGTTGCATTTGTTCGATTGTTTGTGCTTTTAAATAAAGATGCATATCCGTCGCTACTTGGTCAT
>JBOFGC010000315.1:0-2551 GCA_051648945.1 Bacilli bacterium | reverse complement strand
ACCGGGCTAATCTCAAATAATTTCGCTTTCGTCACAGTTCGAATCGGCATATCCTCATCCGATTCATCCCACTCTTCGCCTAGCATTTTAAAACCAAAACCACACGCCGGTAACGTCCCCGCGCTTAATCGTTTTATATGTATCGCTTCCAAGTGTTGTATCATCCAAATCAACTTCGAAGTGCAATCCAACGTTGTCTTCTTTCAAGCGTAACGTGTTGTTTTCCGTGCTTGCTAACACGCGCGAATAATCATGTGACCATAATGCATGTTGACTATCGTTACTTAGCGAGTCGGCGAACGCACCGCGCTTGAATGTTTCCTTGAATCGTCGATACCACCCAAGTGTTGCACTAGGTAATTCCCACTTGACTGCATACCCTGAAATCGTGCGAGAACCGTCGTCTTGTTCGCGAATCTCTACGTCATTCATCAGCTTTCTTTTTTCCGTTTTTGCCATTTTCCTCACCACCTTTCGAAGTTCCATCTACAACTGCGGTATCTAATCGCATAATTGCTTCGTCGCCACCTTCAATTGGACCTAGGTTCATAACCTTACGCCATTCGTTCGGTGTGAGCGAGCGTCTGTCTACCATCTGGACGAGATTTAATTTCGTTTGCATCGATGCATATTGCAACGACGATGCTTCAAAAATGATTTGATTGCCATGACCGCGTTCGTTTCGTGTGAAAATTTTGCGTGTGTACTCATTTGATAGCTGCATAGCTAGTGGTTCTATTTGCGATTCGTAATAAGCGTTCCATTCATCTTCATTGAATTTCGACTGTACAATCTTTTCGTTTGTGTTAAAGAACGAATAAATGCGTAAAATTGTATTTGTCATAACAGTAGATGGCGGTACATAGTTGTCTTGCTTGACTTGTTGTAAATCATAGCGCGGGTCACTCGCTGCAGCGCCACCAGAATTTTCGATGTTTAAATACTGTGTCGTGAAATCTCGTACTTGTTTTTCAACATCTTCTTTCTTTAAAACGGAACCAAATTTCATAATCCACTTAATGACTGCGCTGTTTTTAACCGCGCTAACAATTCCCTGGTCTGTTGTATTGATAACTTCCATTAGTGGCAGCAACGCCTGTTTTGGATCATCACCGAAGAAATCATTCTCGTTAAAATCTTTTCGCAAATGAATGATGTGTTCGTACGGGATTTGTTGTACTTTTCCGTTCGAAAACGTGAACTTTAAAAATATTGCGTTCGAATCGGACTGCACAACTTCTACAGAATTGCACGGAACGGGCCACAATTCGTACGCATAACCGTCTGCATCAAATTTCACGTAAATGAATGCGTTATTGTTCAATTCGAGTTGTGTAGTCACTTTTTCTTGCAGTACTTGTCCGCTCATAAGTGCGTTTGGTTCTTCCAGTAAAAAACGGATGCGATTATCCGGATTGATTTTGAATCCTTGTTTATTGTCACGTATGTGTTTAGCGATTAGCTTCCCGACCGCGAGCGACTTCGGTCGGATGCACGAACGGACGATATCACTCTTATAAATTGACCCTCGGAACGAAAAGAAACCGTTGTTTGAATCGGCAATCATTTCATATCGTGTATAGCGATTGTCATTACGCTTGAACGTGCCGAATACTTTTTCAAATAACCCCAATACTTCACCTCCTTTAAAGTTAAATCATGTTCTTATACTCTGTTATTTTGTCTTGCAGCACGACGTATGCATTAAGCAATGCCGCCGCACCGTCAATGCGTCGACGTTGATTCGTTTTGAGTGGTTGGATGTTTCCGTTTTTATCGATGTCTGCCGTAACGTTTGCCAAACACCACTTATCAATTGGATTGTTATTGTAGTTTACGATTTTACTTCCTAAGTCAGCGCCAAGCATTTTCATCGGTGCGCTTAACGTCTTTTTACCTTGGATAACTGGTATCATCGCTTCTTTACCGAATTGCGACTGCATTTCTTCGACCCAGTACTTCGCACTCCACGAGTCATAACCAATCCACGGAATGTAGATGCCGAGTTCGTCGCGCACTTCAACGAACCATTCTGTCACATACTTCGCGTGCACACTATTCCCTGGCGTTGTTCGCAAATAACCAGCATCCCGCCATAAATCGTAGGGTATTTTGTCTTCTGTAACACGGTTGTCTATTAAATCTTCTGGTAACCAGTACATCGACACGACATAAATTCTGTGGTCATCCGGAAGCATAAAAATAACCTTAGCTGCTGTAAGGTCGGTTGTTTCAGATAAATCGACGCCGCCAATTCCGTAATCCGGTTTCAATTCCAGAACGTCGAATGTATCTTTATTATTTAATTGCTCAAATGTTAGCCACGTCTCGCCACTCGTACCGCGAATGTTGAAATCTTTCGTAAGTAAGTTCTTGACGAGCATGTGATTTGCTTTCGCTTTGTTTACTTTCGTTTGCAACTGGTCTAGTTTTTTTATCGAACCAAGTCCGGGATTCGCTTTTTGCCAACGCGATTCGTCCGTCCATTCTTTTCTGTTATCTAATTCATAGATGACTGGCAAGAACCGTTCGTCTTTGTATCCTTCCTCGT
>JBOFGC010000314.1:0-1397 GCA_051648945.1 Bacilli bacterium | reverse complement strand
TTGTTACTTTTTCTTCAAGTGATAGTAATACGAAATCTGCTGGTCGACCTACTTCAATCCGTCCTACATTTAAACCGAATGTATGTGCAGGCGCAGTGCTTAACCAGTTGATTAGTTGTTGAAGTGTAAACACTTCCGTTTTTACAAAGTGTGTGTAGAGTAAGCTGAACGCTGTTTCTAAACCAACAATGCCAAATGGTGCTTTTTGCATGCCCCATCCTTTTTCTTCTTCCGCATGTGGTGCGTGGTCTGTTGCAATAAAGTCAATCGTGCCATCAAGTAGTCCTGCAATCAACGCTTCTCTGTCGACTGCGCCACGTAATGGTGGGTTCATTTTCCAGTTCGTATCAAGACCTGGAATCATTGTCTCGTCGAGTAATAAGTGATGAGGACTCACCTCAGCTGTTACGCGAATTCCTGCCGCTTTCGCGTCACGAATGACACGAACCGATTCTTTCGTTGACACGTGACATACATGATAATGACAATTTGCTGCTTCTGCGAGTAAGACATCGCGTGCGATTTGAACACTTTCACAAATGTTCGGAATGCCGTTTAAGCCATGTTTCTTTGCAAACTCACCGTCATGTACACAACCACCATAAATGAGTGAGTTGTCTTCACAGTGTGCAACGACTGCCATGTTTAGTGCACTCGCTTCTTTCATCGTTTCATACATCATCGCTGACTCTTGAATGCCTACACCGTCATCTGTGAAAGCAAACGCACCCGCATCTTTTAATTCCTGAAGATTTGTACGTTCTTTTCCTGCTAATCGTTTCGTAATGGCTGCGTATGGCAACACTTTCACTGATGCTGTTTCTTTGATTCGGTTGTTTAACCAATCAAGTTGTTCTTTACTGTCTGGTGTTGGACGCGTGTTTGGCATTGCACAAACTGTTGTATACCCGCCGCGTGCTGCAGATTTTGTACCTGTTTCAATCGTTTCTTTATGCTCGCCACCTGGTTCGCGTAAGTGAACGTGTACATCAACAAAGCCTGGTGCTAAAAGTTGACCTTCTCCGTCAAACTGTGTTTCCCCTTGTTTTGCTACGAGGTCTGTGCCAATTGCCGTAATGTTTCCGTTTTCTACGCGTACTTGTGCGTCGTATGTCGAACCGATTTCATTCATTATTTTAACGTTACTGATTAACATGTTCATTTGTCCAAGCGCCTCCTAGTTTTTCTTGCATCATCTGCTTTAAAATGGCCATTCTTGCGTACACACCATTTTCTTTTTGTTTAAAAATACGTGAACGGTTGCATTCTACTACACTGTCAGCAATTTCTACACCGCGATTAAATGGTCCTGGGTGTAATATAATTGCTGTTGGTTTCATACGTTGTTCGCGCTCTTCTGTTAGGCCATAGCTACTATGATACGCTTCAACAATATT
>JBOFGC010000313.1:0-3303 GCA_051648945.1 Bacilli bacterium | reverse complement strand
CTTTATATTAAACTAGATGATACATATATTGGGTTAATCAACTACACGAAAGAAGCACCAACAGACGGGTATCCTTGGTTAGGACTCCTTCTTATTCATGGGGATTATCAAGGTTACGGATATGGCACGAACGCTTACTTTCACTTCCAAGAACAACTGAAACAACAAGGCATTACCACTCTCCATTTAGGCGTACTTGAAACCAATACGAGAGCACGAACATTTTGGGAACAAATCGGTTTCAATTGGATTCGAAAAGGAACGACAGGCAATGCGTTACAGGTCGATGTTTTTGAGAAGATTTTTTAACACGCCTCTTCCAAACGTTGATTTAATCCCATATACTAGAGTTAACTTAAGTAAAGGAGTGATGTTGTATGGAGCATGTATCAATGAAGTATACGAATCAGTTTAACGGAGGACATTACTCGTAATGTACGGTATGTCCTTCTATATTAAAGGAGGACAAAAAATTGAATTTATCACAATTAGGTTGGAGTCATGACTATGACGTTCCTTCAGAAGAATTTACGATTGGACGTGTTCTATTAGAGCATAAAGGCATGTACAAAGTGTACGATGGTGAACAGGAGTATGTAAGTGAAGTTAATGGAAAGATGCGGTTTCAAGCAACAGGGCGACACGATTATCCTGCTGTTGGGGACTTTGTCTGGATGAAAGTACAGCAGTCGGAAGGAAAAGCAATTATTCACGGGATTTTCCCACGCTTTAGCTGCTTCTCTCGAAAAGTGGCCGGCAACAAAATGGAAGAACAAATTTTGGCAACGAACATTAACACCGTATTTCTTGTTTCTTCTTTAAATCATGACTTTAACATTCGACGATTAGAACGATATTTAGTTGTGGCATACGAAAGTGGTGCAAATCCTGTCATTGTATTAACAAAGAAAGATCTGTGCGATGATATTGAAGATAAAATTCAAGAAGTCGAAAATATCGCATTCGGTGTACCGATTTACGCAGTCGATAGCTTAACACAAGAAGGAACACTGTTCTTATCGAGCTATTGTCAAGAAGGGCAAACCGTTGCCTTACTTGGTTCTTCTGGCGTTGGGAAATCAACACTATTAAATGCACTGATGAACGAACAAGTTGCTAAAACTGGTGGGATTCGCGAAGATGATGCCAAAGGCCGTCATACGACAACACACCGAGAGTTATTTTTCTTGCCTTCTGGTGGAATGGTTATTGATACACCAGGGATGCGTCAACTTCAATTATGGGATGGCGGTTCATCCATTGATACGACTTTTTCAGATGTGGAAGACCTTGCACAAACGTGTCGATTTCACGATTGCCAACATCAGCAAGAACCTGGTTGTAGCGTTCAAGATGCTTTACAGACTGGAACATTAAAACAAGAACGATTCCAAAGTTATCTGAAACTCCAAAAAGAGCTGGCATATGCTGAACGAAAGCAAAATGATGCAGCTGCTCGTACGGAAAAAGAAAAGTGGAAAAAGATTTCCAAAGCACAAAAACAACATTACAAACATCGTTAACAGAAGAAAAAGCTGATTCGTTCGAGTCAGCTTTTTCTTCTTAATCTAAACCATTCTTTCTATTTACTTGTTTGACAAAGATACTTTTGCCACGCTTATTAATTAAGACAATACTCAGAGTAATTACAGTAAGACCAACTACATTTTGCACCGAAATGTGCTCCGATAAAAACACACTTCCCCAAACTATTCCGAATACCGGAACAAGGAACGTCACCAACAACGTTTTCACTGCACCGACCGCTTTAATCAAATGGAAAAAGAGGATGTATGCTAAAGCTGTACATACAACAGCTAATGCCATAATAGACATTATCGCCTCGCCACTCGGCATTGTACTAGGAAGATTCACGAGTGACAGCGGAAGTAACATGATTGTCGCTGATACTTGCTGCCCAAAAGCAATATTTAACGGTTTCACTTCCGTAAATGTTTTCGCTGAATACACACCTGCAATGCCATAAGACACCGCCGCAAAAATGGAGAACGTTGCATACAATCCGATTGTACTGTCACCCAAACTGTTCCAGCCAACAAGCACCGTTACCCCAACAAATCCAAGAATCAATCCAAGTAACTTTGGAATCGTTAATTTCTCTTTATTCCATAATACCGCTGTAATCGCTGTAAACGTTGGCGTTGCAGCATTTAAAATGGAGGCCAACGAAGCCGAGATATGTAGTTCCGCTGTACAAATGAGGACGAAAGGAATCGCTGCGTTTAACAACCCTAACACCGTATACTTTTTCCAGTTTTCTATGAAATCAAATTTCGTTCTCGTTACAATGAGTACAACTGCTAATGTGATTGCTGCAATCCCTACTCGCAAATTCGCAGTTAAAATGGGACCAAATTCTGGGGCTGCGATTTTAATAAACAAAAACGATGCACCCCATGTTGCAGCTAATGTTAGTAGCATCACATATTCTTTTACTTTCATCTATTCACCCTCTACTTATTAAAACAGTGACAACACCGCATCAATAATTGTCTTGAAACCTTGGACGATCTCTTGAAAAAATGTTTGACCTTTTTCAGATTCAACGAAACCTTGTACTTGCTCGGTCATTGTTTGAAGTTGATTATTAAGGGCATCCCAATTCACATTCATATCTTTAATTTGTAAAAATAAGTCCGTTAAATCATTCAGTTGTTGCTCGACTAATGGAATACCTAATTGCTCTGCTTGTTCACCAATAAATTGTTTCATTTCTTGTTCAGTTAAAGGCATGTCAATCTTTAATCCATCTCGAATTGCCGTAATCAATTCTTGTGTTTCAGTAACACCCAATTGCTCCCTTAAGCTTGAGATTTCTTGATTCAACATGTCTTCTACGTTGCCATTTTGAAGTGCTTTCTGCTGCGTTGCTGAATAGTCCCCTTCTCCATATGCCACATGACCGAAAGAAAAGAACAGGAATATTGTTAAGACGATTTTCTTATACATATCATCTACTCCATTCATACACATTTTTGTACCTACTACAATCATACTTCGATTGTATGTCTCTTACAACTATATGCACGCTTACTCTGATTCAAGTCCATCAAACAAAAAAGCCAAAAGACTTTCAGTCGTCTTTCAGCTTTCTTGTATAGATACATTTATAGTGCGTAACCCTCTACTTCTAACACTTTACGTGCGATTTCACGTTTTTTATCGATGACATTGACTGGTGTGTAACGAGTGAATTTGCGTAGTGCACTCATCATCATTCGTAAGCCATCACCACTTTCCACAGCTACTAATGTTTCTTTTGCATGGGCTTCAATTTCATTG
>JBOFGC010000312.1:0-5736 GCA_051648945.1 Bacilli bacterium | reverse complement strand
TCAGAGATGCGTGTGGGGTATGAAATTTATAAAATCGCATTAGAAATGGGTGTGCTGCTACGTCCGCTTGGAAACGTGCTGTACTTTATGCCGCCCTATACAATTCAGAACACAGAAATCGATTGGATGGTCCAAGTATGTAAAAAAGCGATTGAAACGTACTTTCAGAAGCAAAAAAATACAGAAACATGTCCAGTTATCCAAATTTCGCCATGAATGTACAATTTTTTCTTGGGAAAGATAGGTCATGAGAAATAATTTCATGTATACTATTTGTAAAGTAATTCAGAATAGTAGAGGTAATTGTGGAGCCTATGAATAAGAAAAAAAATAAAGCGAAAATCATTATACTTAGTGTTGTAGCATTCCTTGTTGCTTGTTCAGCATTTGTCTTAGGGTTTTATTGGTTTCAATCACGCCCTGTCGATGATGAAGATAAGAGTTTACGTAGTATAACCATTCCCCTCGGACAGGGTACAAAAGAAATTGGAGCAACACTTGAAAAAGAAGGTGTACTTCGAAGTGGCGCACTCTTTCCATTTATCGTACGTCTTGAAGCAGAAAAAGGGTTACAGGCAGGTAAGTATGAACTTAGTCCATCGATGAGCGCCCAAGAAATTGTACAACAACTACAAACGGGTGTCCTTTTTAAAGAACCAGCGCTAAAACTAACCATTCCAGAAGGCACGAATATTGATGGAATCATCGACATTATGATGAAAAATACTGATCATAGTGAAGAAGAATTGCTCGCCTTTTTTAAAGATAAAACGTTTGTAGAGCAGTTGATAAAGAAAGACCCAGAATTTTATACAGAAGAAATGATTGCAGATGGTATTCGCTATCCGCTCGAAGGGTATTTGTTTCCTTCGACATACAGTTATGAAGAGAAAAACCTTAGTATAGAGCAACTGATTCATCCGATGCTTGATAAAATGAAAGTGGAAATGGCAGCGTTTGATGGTAAGCGAAAGGCGCTCGATTTTACAACACATGAATTTTTAACATTCAGTTCACTAATTGAAAAAGAAGCAACAGCAAAAATGGACAGAAGTAAAATTTCGAGCGTGTTTTTTAATCGTTTAGCAATTGATATGCCACTTCAAACAGACCCGACCGTATTATACGCGTTAGGACGTCATAAAGACCGCGTACTGTATGAAGATTTAAAGATTGAGTCACCGTATAACACATACAAAAATAAAGGCATTCCAATCGGACCGATTGCAAGTCCAAGTGTGCCTTCAATGGTAGCGAGTACTGCACCATCAGAAACTGATTATTTATACTTTTTAGCCAATCGTGACGGCGAAGTGTTCTTTGCTAAGACATATGAAGAACATTTGGCGTTAAAACGTGAACACATTTCTAATTAGAAGCGTTGTTCATTGCAAAGTACGAGGAAATAAGGTAAAATACAAGCATTATTTTAGACAATTGAATGGCATAGGTGAAATAGGGGGTGCGTGATGTCCCCTATTTCTTTATGTGTTTTACTTATGAGGTGAAAAACGATGGAATTACGTCCATTTATGGAGTATATTGCGGACTGGTATGAATCAACGGATGAACAGTTACAGCGTATAGAGAAGTATGCACACGAAAATCACGTTCCGATTATGGACCGTTATGGACTGAATGTAATGCTGTCGTATATGTCGATTGCGAAACATAAACACATTTTAGAGATTGGTACGGCGATTGGATATTCTGCCATTTGTATGTGTTTAAATGATGCGTCTGTGAAAGTAACGACAATTGAGCGCAATCAAGAACGATATGAAGAAGCGAAAAAAAATGTAGCAGCGTTCGGTTTAGAACATCGTATCCGTATAATTAAAGGCGACGCATTAACAGTGAGTGATGTCGCAGCGCAGCATGGTCCATTTGATGCATTATTTATTGATGCAGCAAAAGGCCAGTACACGAAGTTTTTTGAACTGTATACAGCATTGTTAGGGAAAGATGCCATCGTCTATACCGACAACGTCCTTTTTAAAGGGTATGTCATGGAAACTGACGAAGAAAAAATTCCGGTTAAACAGTTAATACTTGTGAAGAAAATTCGTACGTACAACGAGTGGTTACGAAATCATCCGAAATGGACAAGTGTTTTATTGCCTGTTGGAGATGGATTGTTTGTGAGTAGAGAAACGAAGGAGAGTTAAAATGGAACTTCTTGTAACGCCACGAACAGTGGAAGATTTTGCTCCGCTCAAAGAAGCTGGCGCAAGTGCAATTATAATAGGCGAGAAAACTTTTGGTCTTCGTCTAGCGGGTGAATTTCCTGCAAGCGAATTAGCAGCTGCTGTTGCAGCTGCAAAAAAAGAGCAATTGAAAGTGTATATTGCTGTAAATGCGTTGTATCATAATGAACATATTGAAGACTTGACGGAATATATGCGCTTTGTCGGCACACTTCCTGTGGACGCACTCGTGTTTGGTGACCCTGGTGTACTTATTATTGCAAGAGACGTATGCCCACATCTTGCGCTACACTGGAACACTGAAACGACAGCGACGAACTGGTTCACATGTAACTATTGGGGACAAAAAGGTGCGAAACGTGCGGTACTCGCGCGTGAAATCAATTTAGATGCCATCGTTGAAATGAAAGAACATGTAACAGTAGAGCTTGAAGTACAAATTCATGGTATGACATGCATGTTCCAATCGAAGCGTTCAATTGTAGGCAACTATATGCGTTACGCCGGGGAAGGTAGTCAAGCTGATGTGTTGAAGTTTGCGCCGAATTTAGTGTTGCATGACACAGAACGTAATAGCCGCTATCCGATTTTTGAAGATGACAATGGTACACATATTATGAGTCCAAATGATATTTGTATGATTGATGATCTCGAAGAACTTGTAGATGCAAACATCGAAAGTTTTAAAATTGATAGTGTACTACATAGCAGTGAATATAGCATTGCTGTAACAAAATTATATGCCGAAGCGTTGCAGCTATGTGCGAATGACCGTGAAGCATATGAAGCGAAAAAGGCAGATTTTGTTGCGCAAATTGAAAAAATACAACCGAGTAATCGTCCGTTAGACACAGGCTTTTTCTACAAAGAAACTGTGTATTAAGCGTAGCGAGGAGGGAAAAAGATGACGCAACAAATTAGTGAACTTCAAAACGGTAAACGCGTAATCGTGAAGAAGCCGGAACTGCTAGCACCAGCGGGAAATTTAGACAAACTAAAAGTCGCTGTACATTACGGAGCAGACGCAGTCTTTATTGGAGGACGCGAATTTGGACTTCGTTCAAACGCAGATAATTTCTCTATCGATGAAATGCGTGAAGGTGTAGACTTTGCAAACAACTATGGCGCAAAAATTTATGTAACGACGAATATTTTTGCTCATAATGAAAATATGGACGGCTTAAAAGAGTATTTACAAGATATCGAAGGGGCGGGGGTAACGGGAATTATCGTTGCTGACCCACTAATTATTGAAACATGCCGCACGTATGCGCCAAAACTCGAAATCCATTTGAGTACACAACAGTCCCTTTCAAACTGGAAAGCGGCACAGTATTGGAAAGAAGAAGGTCTACACCGCCTCGTACTTGCACGAGAAGTGAGTGAAGAAGAAATTCGTGAAATAAAAGAACATGTCGATATTGAAATTGAAACGTTCATTCACGGCGCGATGTGTATTGCGTATAGTGGTCGTTGTACCCTGTCGAATCATATGACAGCACGCGATTCAAACCGTGGTGGTTGTTGTCAATCATGTCGCTGGGATTATGATTTAATTTCAAGTGAAGGTACAGCGAATGCACTTAAAGAAAGTAAGCTCTATGATGAGATTGCACCATTTGCGATGAGTCCAAAAGATTTGAATTTATTGCAGAGCATTCCGAAAATGATTGAACTAGGCATAGATTCACTGAAAATCGAAGGACGTATGAAAAGTATTCATTATGTCGCAACAGTTGTGAGTGTATATCGTAAAGTCATTGATGCTTATTGTGCAGACCCGGAGAACTTCGAAATGCGTGCAGAATGGCTTGAAGAACTTGATAAATGTGCAAACCGTGATACTGCGAGTGCATTTTTTGAAGGAATTCCAGGGTATGAAGAACAAATGTATGGGTCACACTCTAAGAAGACAGCTTTTGATTTCGTAGGACTTGTGCAAAATTATGACCCAGAAACAAAAATGGTAACCTTACAACAACGCAATCACTTTAAACCAGGCGAACTTGTTGAATTTTTCGGACCAGAAATCGAGAACTTCACAATGAAAATTGATAAAATTTGGGATGAAGATGGCGTAGAGCTTGATGCAGCAAGACACCCATTGCAAATCGTTAAATTTACCGTCGACCAACCAGTTTATCCAAACAACATGATGCGAAAGGGGATTTAACATGGCGAATAAACCAGTAGTCATTGGAATTACCGGAGGCTCAGGCTCAGGTAAAACAACAGTAGTAGAATCAATTAAAAACAAATTTCAAAATCGCTCCATTGTTATTATCGTTCATGATGATTATTATAAAGACCAATCACACTTACCAATGAGCGAACGTGCGAAGACAAATTATGATCATCCCTTTGCTTTTGACACACCACTTTTAGTTCAACATTTAAAGCAATTGATCAATGGTGAGGCAATTGAAAAACCGAGATACGATTTCACGCAACATACGCGTGCGACGGATACGGAAACAATTGAACATCGTGATGTAATCATTGTAGAAGGTATTTTAGTTCTTGAAGATAAAGAATTACGTGATTTGATGGATATTAAGATTTTCGTGGACACAGATGCAGATTTACGTATTCTTCGTCGTTTAATGCGTGATATTAATGAACGTGGTAGAACAGTGGATTCTGTCATCGAGCAATACTTAGGAAGTGTTCGTCCGATGCACAATCAATTTATTGAGCCAACAAAGCGTTATGCGGATTTAATTATCCCAGAAGGTGGTCAAAACCACGTTGCAATTGATATAATGGTAACAAAAATTCAAACGATTCTTGAACAAACTGAAGTTTTAAGCTAGGATAATAAATATCACACATTGTGAATACAAATAGAGAACACGCGAAGTGATTTATTTATCGCAAGTGGGGACGTATTGTTAAGGAGTGGAAAAGATGTCAAATGAAAAAAAATATCCAATGACTCTCGCTGGAAAGCAAAAATTAGAAGATGAGTTACACACACTAATTACTGTTCGCCGTCCAGAGGTTGTTGAACGTATTAAAGTAGCAAGAAGCTTTGGAGATCTCTCAGAGAACTCAGAGTACGATGCAGCGAAAGATGAGCAAGCTTTTGTTGAAGGTCGAATTCAACAGATCGAAAACATGGTACGCAACGCTGAAATTATCGCAGGCGTTTCTGACTCATCCGTTGTATCTTTAGGACGTAAAGTTACATTTGTAGAATTACCAGATGGCGATGAAGAATCGTATACAATCGTAGGGAGCGCAGAAGCAGACCCGTTTGAAGGTTTAATTTCAAACGACTCGCCAATCGCTAAAAATTTACTTGGTAAAAGTGTAGATGACGTAGTAGAAATCGACACACCAGGCGGCTCTATGAAAGTAAAAATTACTGATATTGCCTAACTATCAGTTCGTATAAAAAAACAACACCCTGTCCAAACTGTGACGTGAGGTGTTGTTTTTTTATGATTAAGAAAAAAAGAATTTTCATTCTACTGAGTGTTATGATAGTGCTCCTGCTTATTTTGGCTCTTCGTCTTGCAGATGTTCA
>JBOFGC010000311.1:0-4058 GCA_051648945.1 Bacilli bacterium | reverse complement strand
AACGCACCATCTGTACTTAGCGGTAAGAAGCCTTTTTGTGCGCCTATAATAAGCACTAACGCCATGACAAACGGTATGACACTGCCAAAATAGCCAATACCAAACGCGACAGAACTGACCTTGTCCATATTTTTCTTTGAACTTGTGTCAACTAAAAAACTATCATAAATTGTAACTGAACCTGAATATGCAATATCACTCAAAACGTAGACAAAAAGCAACACAATCCACATTGAAGTCGGAATCGTAGCTAAAAGTGCTGTACAAAGTATACCAATCAAAGTGAAAAATCGAAACATCGGCATTTTATGTCCTGCGTATCCAGCATACGTACTTATAATTGGCGCAAAAAGTGCAACTACTAATGAACCGGCACCATTCGCAAAACCCCAATACGACGTAGCAACAGATCCATCTAATTCATTTGTTGCCACTACACTCGACCAATATAGTGGTAATAACGCTGTCATAATAAGAAGTGTATACGCTGAAGATGCCCAGTCATAAATCATCCAACCACGTTCTGCTTTCGTAAATCCCCACATAATTTTTTTCTCCTTTTCTACACATTACCTCCATTATATCTTCCCAACGTAAAGATAGTTTTTAGATTTCGTAAAGATTTGTACAACTACTTACTAATACGACGTTTTTAGAGAAATCCCTTCCAAGAAACATCACTAATTGTGTCGAAAATAGAGATATTCTGCAATTTCAGCATTCATTTTTAATGTCAAACAAAAAGCCAGTTGAATTGTCATCTTACTGACAACTCAACTGGCTTATATCGTACTATTTCTCTAAGTTAACAGGAACAATTTTACCATCATATTTATCTGCAATCCATTGTTGAACTTCTTGGCTCGTTAATACTTCAGCAAGCGCTTGAATGCCTTCTTCATTTTTATTATCTTCACGACTTACTAAAATGTTTACATACGGGCTCTCGCTTCCTTCTAAAAATAAGCTATCTTTCAAAGGATTAAGTCCAGCTTCTAATGCGTAGTTTGTGTTAATAACTACTAAGTCCGCTTGGTCTTTATTGTAAATTTGCGACAGTAACGCTGCATCATACTTTGGCTCGAACGATAAGTTCTTTGGATTTTCTACGATATCTTCAATTTTTGCATCTGATTTCTTAACATCATCTTTTAATGTGATTAATCCTTGGCTTTCAAATAAGCTTAACACACGACCATGGTCAGCAACACTGTTGCTTAATAAAACAGTTGCTCCGTTTGGAAGGTCTTTAATATCTTTATAACGTTTTGAGTAAACGCCGATTGGTTCGATGTGTACACTTGCGACATTTGTAAATTTATAGTCATTTTCTGCAATTTGTTGCTCTAAATACGGAATGTGTTGAAAGAAGTTTGCATCTAAGTCTTCAGAAGCTAACGCTTTGTTTGGTAACACATAATCCTTAAATGTTTTAATTTCAAGTTCAATTCCTTTTTCTTCAAGCAACGGCTTTACATGCTCTAAAATTTCTGCATGTGGCACTACACTTGCTCCAACAACTAATTTGTCTTCACTTTGGCCACACGCTGCTAAACCTAAACTTAATACCCCTGTTAAAACAACTGCTAATGATCTTTTCATAGAAAATTCCTCCTTGTGATTAACGCTTATCCATGCGCTTAGTTATAAAATCACCAATAAATTGGATGATGTATACAAGTAATAAAATAACGAGTGTTGCTGCATAAACCATAACTTGATTATTCCCTTGATATCCTTCAGTCCAAGCTAAATCACCAAGACCACCACTACCAATTGCCCCTGCCATCGCCGTATATCCAATAATGCTGATACACGTCACGGTAATTCCACTAATTAAAGCTGGAAAACTTTCTGGAATGAGTACACGTGTGATAATTGTCCACTTTGATGCACCCATTGCTTCACTTGCTTCAAGAACACCTCGTGGAATTTCACGCATCGCGAGCTCTACCATGCGGGCATAAAATGGAGCACTACCGATAATTAAGGCCGGTAAAGCGCCATTTGGTCCAATAATTGTTCCCATTAAAACGTTCGTAACGTTGAGAAGTAAAACAATCATTATAATGAAAGGAATACTTCGGAATATATTTACAAAACTAGAAAGCACGAAATGAATGGGTTTATTTTCAAAAATTTGCCCGGTCGATGTTGTAAATAGAATCACACCTAGTGCGGTACCTAAAACGAACGTGGCAAACGTTGTGATTAGAGTCATGTATAATGTTTCTGATGTTGCTGTGAGTAATGACTCAAAGTTAATGTTCTCGATAATTGTCTTCATGCTATACCTCCTGTAACAAAGTGCTTCGTAATTTCTTGTTGTGGAGATTGAAATACTTCATTTACTGTTCCATTTTCAACAACTGCACCATCTTCCATGACAGCAACCGAATCACAGATTTTACGAACAACATGCATTTCATGCGTAATTAATACAATTGTTAATCCAAGCGACTGGTTTAATTCCTTTAATAAGGAAAGAATTGAATCCGTCGTCCGTGGGTCAAGTGCACTTGTTGCTTCGTCACAAAGTAAAACTTCAGGGTCGTTTGCTAATGCTCTTGCAATGCCGACACGTTGTTTTTGACCACCACTTAATTGCGAAGGATATTGATCTGCATGCCCCTCAAGTCCAACAACCTGTAGAAGTTTTTCCGCCTTTTTTCTGCGTGTTTCCTTGTCTACACCACTAATTTCTAATGGAAACTCTATGTTTTCTCTCACTGTACGTGACCACAATAAATTGAAGTGTTGAAATATCATTCCGATTTTTTGTCTTTTCAATCGCAACTGCTCTGCGCTCACTTCATGAATCGATGTTTCACCAACGATGATTTTTCCGCCTGACACACTTTCAAGACCGTTCATCATTCGGATGAGTGAACTCTTCCCCGCTCCGCTATAGCCGATAATACCGTAAATCTCGCCTTGATTTATCGTTAGACTCACATCACGAACCGCGTGAATTGTCTTTTCTTTTGTTTTGTAAATCTTTTGAACATTTTGAATCTTAATCATAAACAGATCACCAACTTTTCTATAATATCTTTGTAAAATAACAAAAGCCCTTTTCGCTGGTGAGCGAAAAGGGCTTTACAAGTAAGCATATTTTCGCTCTTATCTATCAAAATATAGAAAAACATCTACATTTTGTAGGAATTAGCACCTTTTCATACATACATTACTGTAGGTATAACGGTTGCTGGGCGTCATCGGGCCAGTCCCTCAGCCTCTCTCGATAAGAGAATCATAGTGTTATTTATTATTGTTGTAAAACTTAATTTGAAGTATATCTCAGCTTCCGAATAAAGTCAACACTCTAAGAAAAAAAGTTTTCACTCTATCAAATTATCACTTTACATCACTAAAGTTAATGACAAATTTGTGAAAAACCTTTTATTATCTTAAAATAGCATTTAAACTTACGAAGTAGTAAGACCGGAATGGTTGTTCACTTAAATATTCAAAGTTTTTTAAAAAGTAATGGAGATGAAAGGTGTTGGATTGAAATGAAAAAAGAAAACAGGCGCGGATTTGTGATGCGTTCATTAGACGGCATTGAAAAGGTAGGTAACCGATTACCTGACCCAACAATACTATTTGTCTACTTAACTGGATTAGTTGTATTAGCAAGTTTCTTCATATCTAAATTAGGAATTGAAGTAAATCACCCTACAAACCCGGATGAAGTGTTGTCTGTAACAAACTTACTTAGCGCAGATGGCATTCAATATATGTTTGAATCGATGGTAACAAACTTCACTGGTTTCGCACCACTCGGTACAGTACTTGTCACAATGTTTGGTATCGGTATCGCAGAACGCTCAGGTTTAATTGGTGTTAGCTTAAAAGGACTCGTTCTTAGCGTACCAACACAACTTGTAACTGCTACTCTCGTATTTGCTGGTATTATGTCAAGTATGGCTAGTGATGCAGGTTATGTAGTTCTTACTCCACTTGGTGGTGTAATCTTCGCCGTTATGGGTCGTCATCCATTAGCTGGTATTGCTGCAGCATTCGCTGGGGTAAGCGGTGGTTATAGCGCGAACTTA